>DATHVN010000178.1 GCA_035461305.1 Euzebyales bacterium
CAAAGAGTCTGATCCTCGTGCTCGTAGCAACAATCCCAGGTGCCCGTGCGGACTTCACGATCAGGCTGATATTCGGGCTCTCCGGCACCACAGTGAAACCGACGTCGCCGGGCGGCACCTCATTCTCACCCATCCCAGGCCGCGGCGCGCCGCGGTGGGAGGCTGATATGGAGGTCTTGTTGGCATCAAGTGGCAGGAGTGGATTTCTCGTCTCGGTGGTCGGACGAGCGGCGTGGGCAGGGTGGCCCCGCTCGGCGTTGGCGGGACGGCACGGGCGAAGGTCCAGTCGTTCGACGGTCCTGTCAGACTGATATTCGAGGGCTGGCTACCTCACGACCGGTGATGCGTCGCGGGTCCGCAGTCTAGGAGCGGGCGCGGCCAGCACCCGGCGGGTGCGGGTTGCCCATAGTCAGGGTCGCGGGCCCTGGGATGCGACGTCCTGGGCCTTGCTGCTGTCCGTGCGCGTCCCGGCAACGTCGACCGAGAGCGGTTGTGCGACAGTCAGGTGATGGTGGCGGCCTCCCACAGGAACGCGGACAGTTCACGGGCGCAGGCGACCGCGACGACACCTGACGGCCTGCGTCGTTGGGTGTGCAGCCGCTGCCACTGGCGGTACAGGCGTTGCAGGGCGCGCCAGGCGACCGCGCACACCCGTGGGTCGGCGCCGGCCTGCCGCCGCTGCAGGGCCACGCCGAGGCGTGGTGGCCGCCGGTAGTGGTGCGCGGCCTCGACCAGCAGCCGCCGCGCGTGCGACGGGCCGGCCTTGGTGATCGCCCCCTGGCGGCGGGTGTCGTCGCTGGTGTGCTCGGACGGGGTGATGCCGAGGAACCCGGCCAGCAGCCGGGGATGCGCGAAGCGGGCGAAGTCGCCGATCTCGGCGCACAATTTCCGCGGCCGACAGCGTGTCGATCCCACGGAAACAGCGCAGCACCGGCACGGTCGCGGCGTATGGGCTGGTGGGCACGAGCTCGGCGATCGCGGCGTCCAACGTGGAGCGCCGCTGCACCAGCGCCTGCACGGCGGCGAGGTAATCGGCCAGCGTGATCGTGGAGGCGGTGTCGTCGAAGGTCAGCCGTGCCAGCCACGCCAGGTGCGCCTGGGTCCACGCGCCACCAGGACCGGGATAGACGAGCTCGCGGCGCAACAACAACTTGCTGAGCCGGTGGCGTGCGCGCATGAGATCGCCGCGCACGGCCTCCCGCGCACGGACCAGATCGCGGAACTGCTCCTCGGCGACGGTGGGCACCCGCGCGAAGGACAGCTCGCCGGCGGCCCGCAGCCGCGCCAGCCGCACCGCGTCGCGGCGGTCGGTCGTGACCCGATCCGTCGGCCGCTTCGGGATCAACGCCGGCGTGGTCACCCGCAGATCGATCCCCTCCTCCCGGGCCGCCCGCGCGAGCCGAACCCGGTGGGGCCGGCCTCGTACACGGCATGCACGCCCGGGCCCAGGCGGCGCAGCCACGCGATCGCCGGGTCGGTTCCACCCGCAAGCCTGGTCACCGACAGTTGTCCGGTCGCAGCTTCCAGCTGCGCCGCGTGGGTTCTGGGCAGCATGGACGTCGAGGCCGGCAAAGATCACACTATGCGCCATGGTCGGCACCTCCCATGACTGGGGTACCCGGCCCGAGGCCCATCCTCGGACCGGCCAGTCCCCGCACACTTCATGCGCGGGGTGCCGACCGGTCAACCCTCGACCGGCCGCCGCTCCATAGGGTCTAGCGCAGCTGGCACGATGGCACGGTGGTTGCCTGAACGCACGATGACACAGCGTTCTGCCAGTGGGGGCAGGGCATGGACCGGGCTCCAGCCATGGTCCGACGATGCCATGACGAAGTGCTCGCGCACCATGCGCACGATCAGGTGGTCGTGCTGGACGAGTCGACGGTCGGCGACCACAGCGACAGCGAGCTGCCCGGGTATGTACACGACCGCACCCGGGACGACCGGACGAAGTGCTCCGACGTGCTGACTCTGGACCTCCTGGCCCGCCACGGTGGTGTCTGGCTCGACGCGACGTGCCTGCCGCGTCGCCACCTCGCCGGACTGCTGCCCGAACTGCTCCCGTCGGCTTCTTCGCGCTGCGCTTCCGGCAGGCACGGATGGCGACCTGGCTGCTCGCCGCCAGGCCAGGTGATCGAACAGTCGCGATCCTGCGGGCAGCAGAACTCGTGTACTGGCGGCACCACGACAAGCCGATCGACTACCTCGTGCTGCACCACCTGTTCGAGTCGTGTTCCACATCGCTGGCGACGTCCATGCCGTGGTGGAGGCGATGCCGTGGGTCAGCGCGCACTCGCCGTCGACGTTCGCACGCGCGACGTTCGAGCCGTACGACCCGCGGCGATTCCGTGAGCTGCTCGACAGGGCCTTCGTCCACAAGCTCAGCCGCAAGACGCCGCCGGGACGCGATTTGCGCGGCACCATGCTCGAGCATCTGCTGGAGCACGGCGTGCGGACGACGATCTGACGCCCGGTCCGTCGATCGCCTGCGCTCGGGATGTCACGCGGACCGGACAGGCCCACGCCGACGTCGGTGGCAGGGAGGCTGCGGATGGCGACACCTGGGGGGTGGGACCGACGCATGCGGGATCGTCTCCCCGGAGCGCATGGCCACGGGCACCGGCATCACGATCCGTGTCCGATGGCCGCAGGTGCCACCACTCATCGCGTCGGGCTTCAGTCACGCCGACGCAGCGGATGATCGAGCGGTGTCTCGATGACCACGAGCGGAAGGCCGTCCGGGTCGTGCACCACCGCTTCGATCAGGCCCCACGGCTTGCGCTCCGGCGGCTCGGCGATCTCCACACCGCGGCTCGCGAGCTCGTCGCACGCCGCCGCGACGTCGGCGACCTGCAACCACAGGCGCACACCGGCGGGCGCGGGTGGCGCGGCGTGGTCGGGTGGCGTCTCGGTCAGCTCCAGGTAGCCACCACCGAGGAAGTAGACGATGCCTCGGTGCGGCACACTCCCCCACTCGCGGTAGCGGACGAGTCCGAGGCGACCCTCGTAGAAGTCGATGGCCTCGTCGATGTCGGACGGCCGGAGCAGCACCCGTGAGGACAGCACGTGCATGCCGTCCACGGTAGTCCACGTCGTCGAACGGGCCGACCACCCACGGTGAATCCCGAGCGACCCCGGCCGACGATGCGCGCCGAGCGGTTCCCCCGGGGAGCCATGCCGCAGTCCCCGGGACCTGCTGACCAGGCAGTACGTGGACGGGACGCTGAGGCCGTGACGGCCTGGAGCTCGCAGGCCGTCGACTGCTCGACCGGTGGCTGCTGCCCGCGGTATCAGGCCGACGCCGACGAGGCGTGTCTCCGTGGAACCATGCGGCGATGCGGACAGCCGATGCTCGACCACCTCGACAAGTGGCGCGCCACCGTTGAGTTCCGATCGCAGCGCCCGGTAGCCGTCGGAGTCCAGCGTTGCACGACTCGGTCGCTGTTCGCCGTCATGTGTCGAGCCCGCGCGTACCTCCTGCGAGATCAGCGAGATCGGCGGCCGCCTGTCCCGCTGACCAGCCGGTCGCGTTGCTGATCCGGGTCGTTCGCCGCTCGACCTGCCCGAAGGCCGCCGTGACCGCCGCGTGCACACGGTCGTCACGTGCGGCGAGCACGGGCAGAAGTCGGGCCTGCGCGGCGCCGGTCGCAGCCACCTGCACGTCGGCCGTCGCACGCAGCCGCTCGCCGACGCGGGTCGCGAAGCCGAACAGGAAGGCACGGCGGAACGAACGGGTCGTCGACCGGCCATCGCGCCCCCGCCGGGCGCCCTGTCGCGCGATGGCGTGGGTGGCCTGGGCCAGCAGCGACGCGCCCAGCAGCTCGACCGCATCCAGGTCGCTGTCGTAGCCGAACACCGTCACCCACCCCAGGTCCGGGCTGTGGACGGCCTGGCACCGGTTCGCGTCCGCGACCACCGCGAGCAGCGACGCCTTCGCGTCCTGGTAGGACCCGTCGATCGGGACGCGGCGCACCGAGGGCTCGCCCGTGTCGTCCGGGGTGTGGGCGAGGGCGTCGGCGATCGCGTGCCGCGTGATCAGCTCCTGGGCCTTCGCAGTCAGCGCCTCGGCCTCCTCGTCGAACTCGGTCGACTCCGCTTTCGCGAGCAGCGCCCGGACCCGCGCGAGCGTCCGCTGGTCCACATGGGTGGCCGCCAGTCGATCGGCGGCCAGCGTCTGTCCCGGGCCGGGTATGACCGGTGGGATCTCCGGCAGGCGCGACAGCAGCGCGAGCACCGGGACCACCAGCCTGACGTCCGCATCGTGCGACGCGGTCGCGTGGACATTCGCCGACCACGCGTCGAGCTGCGCCTGCCACCGGTCGTGCGGCGGCGCGCCCGACCGCGTCCGCCGCTGCGCGTCTGCGACGACCGCGCGACGGACGACGTTGGTGTGCGCCCTGGTCAGACGGTGCGAGGTGACATGCGCGACGTCGACGGGCGACCATCCGTGTTGCCACAGTGCGTCGAGCACGGCATCGAGCCTGCGCGTCGCGGCAGCGCGCACGGGAGCGCCGTCCATGGCGAGCCCGGTGAGCATCTCGACCAGCACGTCGTGGACCTCTGGGTCGGTCTCCCAGGCGTGGATGGCGTCCACGAGCATCGCGTCGATCTCGCTCTCGCCACCCCTGGGCGGGTCGGCTCGGGCGCCACCGGCGTACCGCGCGCGCTCCGCGCGTCTCAGTCGCTGCTTCGCCGCCCGTCGCCGCCTGTTGTTCCGACCCATCGCGGTAGTGTGCCCGACCCCGTGCGATGTTGCGCGTCAGCCGGTCGGCGGGCTGTGGATGACGCGCAGCGTTCGCAGCCGGGAGGCCGACCCGCCCGGCGCAGCCGACGAGCTATGCGCGCCGGGTCGCCCTGTCGGCGTCGCGCAGGGCGTCGTCGAGCCATGCCCGCAGCGCCGGCTCGGGTGCCGCGCCGGTCTGCCGAGCCACTACCGCGCCGTGGCGCAGGACGATCAGCGTGGGGATGCCCCGCACCCCGAAGCGTTCCGCGACGACAGGCGCCTCGTCGACGTTGACCTTCACGAGCTTGACGCGTCCCGCCGTCGCATGCGCCAAGCGCTCGAGCGCCGGACTGACCATCCGGCACGGCCCACACCACGGGGCCCAGAGGTCCAGCAGCACGGCGACCTTCGACGAGTCCGCGACCGCGTCGAACGTCGCCGCGTCCGCGTCGGCCATCCAGGGCAGTGGTGCGTGGCACTGTCCGCACTGCGGGATGCCGCGCGCGACCGCCGGAACCCGGTTCCTGCGCCCGCACGACCCGCATGCGATCACATCGGTGTCTGCCGCCATCATCCCAGTCTCGCACGCTCCGGAGGGGGCGGGTCGGATGGGCGGCCCGGGAAGACGGGTCGAACTCACTCCGCGATCGGCGGTACGGTGTTGCCCACCGTTGACCCGTACGACGGGAACGATCATGATCGGCACTCCGGCAAGCGACGGTCACGAGCCAGACCTCGACGACGCGGACCTCGAGACGCTCCGCAACGCCTTCGTCGAGACGTACAACGCCAGGGACCTCGACGCCATCCTGACGTTCGTCGCAACTGACGCCGAACTGCCCGACGTCAACGGCGAGGGGCCCGACGCGCTCGCCGAGGACCTGCAGGCCGTGTGGGAACGCTCCCCGGCCGTCGTCCTCACGCGTGCACTCGTCGGGAACGCCCCCGCAGCCGTGGCGTGGCTGCCCGACGAGCACGGGCAGTGGACCCGTGTGGGGCTCCTGACCTTCGACAGCGACCGCGGACAGCTGACGGTGATCGAGATGCCCGACGACGTGGAGTGTCTGCACGCCGCGCTCGCGGACGACCCGATCGGCGATGTCATCGACGAGGAGCTGGACTGGTCGGAGTGGGACAGTGGCGAGCCCAGCGGTGACGGCGACGGGGACTGGCACGAACACCAGCTTCCCGAGAACTGGGCCACCTGACGGTCCAGCCGGCCACGCCGATCGCCGCTCGTCGCCGCCACCGTTGGTGCAGGCTACGGAGCGGCGGGAGGGAGCGCGGCGTAGGCGTAGCGCTCGATCGTCGGTCCGTAGATCGTGGCCAGGCGGTTCGGATCAGCCGAGGCGAGCGGCTCAAGGCGCACCACGTAGCGGGCAAGCAGCAGGCCGGCGACCTGGGAGCCGATCAGCACCGCGCGCAGCTGTGACTCCGGTCCTGGTAGCCGCTCCGCGAACGCCGTGATGATCGACCGCTCGATGAACTGCCGGACCATGTCGGCGACTGGGCCCTCGCCCGCCACCGATCGGAGCACTGCCACCAGCGGGTTGTGATGGGCGGTTGCGTCCCAGATGCCCAGCATCGTCGAGATGAGGCGTTCTCCCATCTCGCCGGGTTCGGCCTCGTCGAGGATTCCACGCACGACGGCGGCGGGGTTGACCGAAACGTGCAGCGTGGCGATGAACAGCTGCTCCTTCGAGCCGAAGTAGTGGAGCACGAGGGCGGGATCGACACCGGCTGCCGTCGCAACACCCCGGATCGTCGTGCCGTCGTACCCACGGCTGGTGAATTCCCGACTCGCAGCCTCGAGGATCTCCGCCTGCGTGTCAGGCCTGCCCGGCCGACGGCCCTTCCTGGCCCGTGGCAACTTCGAACCCTGTCTGTACAGCGATATTCAACAACTGTAGAATACAGCCGCAATGGAACGCGTCGCCCGCATCATCGTCCACCGCTCGCATGTGGTGCTGGCGGCGACCGGCCTCATCTCGCTCGTGGCGGTCGCGATGCTGTTTCGCGTCAGCTTGAACGCCGACGTCTCGTCTTTCCTGCTCGAGGGCAACGCGACCGGTGAACAGTTCGCGGCACTGCAGGACAAGTACGACACGCGGGACCCCATCAACGTCGTCGCGTCGCTGCCGGACGGGCAGACGTTCCGTTCGTCGGACAACCTCGCGCTCGTGGCCGACCTGCGCGACACGCTCCTCGAGGTCGAGGGGGTCGGCGAGGTGGCCACGGTCGTACCGGCTGCCGATCCGCTGACCGGGGCCACACTCGATGCCCAGACGCTGCGTCGTCAACCTGACGCCGGCGCGGCGATGCTGCTCGACCAGAGCCCGGTCTCCGAGCTGCTGGTCAGCTCCAACGCCCAGCACACGCTGCTGATCGTCACCGCGGAGACGGACCCCACGGCGACAGCGCGGCGGGTGACCGACGTCTCGGTGTCGGGTCTGGGGCTCACCTTCTCCGGCAACCCTGTCGTGTTCGCCTCGGTCATCGACGCGCTGTCGGTCGTGCTGCTGGTGATCCCGCCGATCGTGATCGCGCTCCTCGTCGCCGTGTTCTTCTCGACCATCGGCGACCGGCGGCTGAGCGTGCTGGCCATCGTCCCTGCGGTCCTCGGATCGTTGTGGACCTTCGGGCTCATATTCGGTCTCGGTTTCGAGATCGACGTGGTGACCGTGATCGTACCGATCTTCGTGATCGTCATGGGGTCCGCCGACGGGCTGCACTTCGTCACGCACTTCCAGAACGAGGCCGCCCGCACCGCCGACACCGTCGAGCGGGTGAGCTCGGCGCTGTCGCAGGTCGGCGTGCCGATGATCCTGACCACCGTCAGCACCGCGGCGGGGTTCCTGTCCCTGGTCGTCACCGACGTCGAGCCGATTCGACAGCTCGGACTGTTCACGGCCGCGGGCATTGCCTTCGCCGGCATCGTGTCGTTCTTCTCGTTGCCGGCGCTGCTCAGCCGTCTGCACCTGCGTCCAGGCAGACGTCCGCCGATCCTGGGACGACCGGTCATCACGGGCCTCAAGGCACTGGTGCGCACCCGGATCCCCGCAGCGGTGCTCACGGCCGGGCTCGTCGTGTTCGCCGCCATCGGCCTATCCCGATTGGAGGTCAACGCCGATCAGCTGTTCTTCTTCGAAGACGACGACCCGGTGCGCATGGCATTCGAGCGCACCGAGGAGCTGTTCGGGGGCGCGACACCGCTGATCGGCGAGTTCGTCTTCGACCCTGCGGCTCCACGGGAGTCGCTCAGCGCCGCCCGCACCACGTCCGAGGACCTCGAGCAGCTGGCCGGGGTCCGCGAGGTCTTCTCCGTCGCCGATCTCGCCGATCAGCTCCCACCGGACCAGCTCGACGCGATCCTCAGCGGACGTCAATCGCTCCCGTTGGGTGACATGGCCAGCGACGACGGGCTGCGGTTCCTGCTGCTACCGAGCGACTTCACGACTGAGGACCTCAACAGCTGGCTGTCGTTCGCCGGGCAACGCGACGAGATCCGCGTGCTCACGGGGTTGCCGGTGGTATGGGACGAGATCGCCCGCCTGGTCCTCAACGCACAGCTCACGTCGCTGATCGTCGCATACGTGCTGGTCGCGGCGATGCTGGCGGTGGCCTACCGACGGTGGCGGGAAACGCTCGTGTCGTTGGTGCCGATCACGCTGACGATCGCAACACTGCTGAGCTTCATCGCCCTGTCCGGCATGCAGCTCAACCTGCTGACCGCCGTGGTGTCCAGCATCGTGCTCGGGGTCGGCATCGACTACGTGATCCACTACATCGCCGCCATCAACCACGCGCGGGGCGCCGGCGACGGCTACGTCCTGCGCGCCATCGACCGCGCGGGCCCACCGATCGTCGCCAACGCGCTGGGCATCGCCATCGCCCTGAGCGCGCTGTGGCTGTCGCCACTGAAGATCCACGCGCAGCTGTCGCAGATCATGTGGGTCGCGATGGTCACCGCCGGCGTCACCTCGCTGGTCGTCGTGCCCGCGCTGCTCCCACGCGAGGGCGTCCGCGCATCGCAGGAGGCCACGCCGACACAGGCCGTCCCCGGCGACGCGGCGGTCTCGCCGTAGGATCCACCGTCCTGCGCCTGGGATCCCATGACGGCGGGTGCTGCACCGACCGTCAATGATGACGGACAGTACCCGGCGCGCGGCACCAGCCGGCGCCACCCCCGAACACTTCAGGCCGTCGAGCTCGTCGCCGTCCTGGACGACGGCGAAGGCGTCCGAACGGATGCCGTTCGAGGTCGGCTCCGACCGTGAGTGCATGGCCGCGGCGAGAGCGGCGTCGACGGCGTTGCCACCCGCTGGAGCATCTGTAGCCCCTGCGCCGCCAGCGGCTGTGACATCGCGACGACGTTGCGCCGATGGACGGGACCGCCGTGTCGGCCTCCTGCCCACGGCCGACCTGAACAGCCTTCAGATCGGCGCAGGCCAGTTCGCAGCAGTTCACATCAGTGTGTCAGGCCACGCTCGACCGCATCAGTGGTCCGTTCGGCACGCCGGTCATCGCGACGTCGCACGACGAGGTGTCGATGGACTGGCGCAGCGGGGAAGAGGCCTCAGGCCTCGGTCCCACGGGGCCGTGACACGGGCACCTGTCGGCCTCGCCCGGGGTCGGGCGGCCGTGCGTCGGACCGCGTCGTGTTCGTCCCCGTCAGGACTCGCCGGTCTCGTCGGCGGGTTCGTCCCATTGCTCGGCGATCTCGCCGTGCGCGATGCGGAACCGGTTGACGCGTCGGGCGTCGCGGGCCACCGGCCCCCGAACGGCGGCGACGGTGGTCGCCGACCCGATGGGCGTTGCGCTCCATCCGCGCGTGAGCAGTCCGCTGTCGAGCAGGAACGCGCGGATGGCGGCGCGTCCGTGGTGGTCGCCGCTGGTGGTGTGCAGCACGGCGTCCGGTGCGTAGAGCGGGAGCACCGCGTCAAGGTGACCGCTGTCGGCGCCGGCGATCCAACGGCGCACGAGGGCGACCGGCTGGCCAGTGGCCGGCGGATCGGTCGCGCCGCCCTGATGCGTGAGCGGCGGCCGGCCCTTGTCGTCGGGTCGGCGGGCGCCGGTCAGGTCGCCGTACCGCCGCTGCCGCGTCGTCGTCCGCGTGCCTGGGACCGCCGTGACCCGGACGGCGACGGGTACGCCCTTGACGCGCTCGACGTCGAAGTGCACGCGTGCGCCGGCGGTGCGGGCGCGAGGCTCCACGTCGTACTCGTGCGCCGGGTACTGGCGGCCAGAGGCCTCGATGCGGCCGTCACCCGATCCGGCGTCGAACCACAGCATCACTCCGTTTGGCATCCTCACCGCTCCTCGGCCATGACGAATGCGCTGTCGACCGCCTGTCAGCCAGGCTGCCCAGGCCGTGTTGCGCCCAGCTGGCTCCGAACGCAGGCCTCGAGGGTCCCGCGCCGGTCTCGATACGACAGCGGTCACTGGTCCCGGTCGTGCTCGAAGTGCTGCACGAACGCGCGTCGGATCCTGGGAGGACGTAACCGATCCGACCGTCGTCGGACCAGCGCACCACATACGGCGGCTGGCCGTCGCGGCCTCTGACTTCGAGTATCTCGGCGTCCCGATCGGGCTCGCCGACGCGGTGCCGCTTGATCACCAGTCGGTCACCGACAGTCGCGCGCAGGTCCTTCATCGCCGTCCCGCTCTCGGGTTGCT
>DATHVN010000179.1 GCA_035461305.1 Euzebyales bacterium
GGCTTCTACTGGGCTGACGTCCGGGCGCCGGGCCTGCCGATCCTGATGACACCGACCGCCTGGTTCGGGGCGACCGACCAGGCCATCCGGGCCGGCGTCCTCGTGAGCGCGGTCGCGGGCGTCGGCCTGACCTGGCTCGAGGCGCGCCTGCTGCTCGACCGCGCGGCGGCGATCATCGCCGCCGTCCTCCTCGCACTGTCACCCGGGTGGTTCGGGACCGCCTGGCGGCTGCTGCCTGACATCCCCGGCACGACGCTCGTGCTCGCCTCGGTCGTCGTGCTCACGCTCGCGACCCAGCACGAGCGCATGCGGTGGTGGGCGGTCGCGGTGGCCCCGATCGCCGCGGTCGCGACCGCCGTGCGCTACGGCACGCCGTTGCTCCTCGGTCCAGCGCTCGTGGCGGTCGTGGCTGTCCGCTGGCGTGCCGCCATCCGCGCTCCGGTGGTGCTGACGCTGACGACGCTGCTGACCGCCGGGGCGACAGCCGCCGTCTGGCTCATTCCGGAGGTCACCGGCTCCCGCCAGTCACCCGTGCTGATCTTCCGCGACCGCCAGGTCGCGAAGGCGGTGCCGATGCTCGACAGCACGCTCGACTTCGTCGGCAAGATCCCGGTCCTGGTCGGCCCGATCGTCGGCACAGCGATCGTCGTGGGCATCGCGGCCGCACTGGTGGCCGCCCGCCGCCGCCAGGTCCCCGCGGCCCCCGTCGTGGCGTGCCTCGCTGTCGCCCTGACCTGCTTGGGCCTCCTGCTGCTCGGCGTCGCGGTCTACCAGGTGCGCTACCTCACACCCACGCTGCCGTTCCTGGCGATCGCCGCGGGCGCCGGTCTCGCCTGGGTCGGAGCGAGGGTGCCGGGCAGGACGGTCGTGACGGTCGTGACGGTCGCCGCGGTCGTCGCGGTCGCCGTGGGCGCAGTGCTCGCGCTCCGCACGGCGACGGTGACCGCGGACCGGCTCGAACGCAGGTACGGGCCGACGCGGACCGCGGCGTCCAACCTCTCTGACGTCGCGCCGGACTCCTGCTACGTCCTGTCGTCACTGCCCCAGCAGACCCAGTGGTACTCGTGGTGCGGCGCCAGCTACCTCCCCGTGCTGCCGATCGGTGGCGGCCGCAGCCGCCAGACCGGGATCAGTGACGCGCAGCTGATGGCCGAGCGGCTGCGCAGCGTGTTCAGCCGGCGACTCGCGACCCACGGTATCGACGACGGTGCGCCGGTCTACGTGATGCTGAAGCGGGGCTCCATCAGCATGTCCAGGGGCGAGGCGCGCGCCCTGCTCCTCGACCTGTCACGATGGAAGATCGCCGGCGCCCGTGGCCGCGCGCCGATCACCATCGGGTACCTGGGCACGGCCGGTGAGCTCGCTGAACGGGCGGACACCATCGCACCGCCGGGAGGTCGCACATGAAGGGGTTGGTGCTGGCCGGCGGTGCCGGGACGCGCCTGCGTCCGATCACCCACACGAGCGCCAAGCAGCTCGTACCCATCGGCAACCGTCCGGTGCTCGACTTCGGCCTGGAATCGATCGCCGAGGCCGGGATCACCCAGACCGGGATCATCGTCGGTGAGACGCACCGCGAGATCAGGGCGCACGTCGGCGACGGATCGCGGTACGGCCTCGAGATCACCTACATCCACCAGCCCGAGCCCCTGGGCCTCGCACACGCGGTCCTCGTCGCGTGCGACTTCATCGGCGATGACGACTTCGTCCTCTACCTGGGCGACAACCTGCTCACGAGCGGGATCGCCGACGTGGTCAGGAGGTTCCGCCCGGGCGACGCGGCCGCCCAGGTGATGCTCGCGAAGGTCACCAACCCACACCAGTTCGGCGTCGCCGTGCTCGACGGGACCGGCCGGGTCGCGCGCCTGGTCGAGAAGCCCGCGGATCCGCCCTCGGACCTGGCACTGGTGGGCGTCTACCTGTTCTCGTCGAAGATCGTCGACGCGGCACGCGCCATCCACCCCGCGTCGCGTGGGGAGCTCGAGATCACCGACGCCGTGCAGTGGCTGATCGACAACGGCGACCGGGTCGACGCCCACATCGTGTCGACGGGCTGGTGGAAGGACACGGGCAAGCTCGAGGACCTGCTGGAGGCCAACCGCATCGTGCTCGACGCCCTCGTGCCCCGCAACGACGGGACGCTGCGGGACTCGAGCACGCAGGGACGCGTCGTGGTCGACCACGACGTAGAGCTGATCGACAGCTTCGTGCGCGGCCCCGCGATCATCGGGCGGGGGACGAGGCTGACACGTACGTTCATCGGCCCGTACACGTCGATCGCGCCCGACTGTGAGATCGTGGACTCTGCGATCGAACACTCGGTCGTCCTCGACCACAGCGTCATCCGGGGGGTCGAGCGACTCGAGGACTCGCTGATCGGCAAGTGCGCCAGGGTCGGACGCAGCGACCGCCGCCCCAGGGCCCACCGACTCATGGTCGGCGACCACAGCCAGGTGGAGCTGCCATGAGCGGGGTGCGGAGCACGCGTCGGCTGACCTTCAACAGACCCACGCTCGAGGGTGACGAGCTGGCCTACGTCCGCCAGGCCGTCGAAGGGGGGCACACATCGAGCTCCGGGCCATTCGCCGCGCGGGCCGCGGCCACCCTGCGCGACGAGATCGGCGCGGCGGACGTGCTGCTGACGACGTCGTGCACGGCCGCGCTCGAGATGAGTGGGTTGCTGCTTGGCCTGCAGCCTGGAGACACCGTGATCGTGCCGTCGTTCACGTTCGTGACGACAGCCCTGGCGTTCGTCCGGGCGGGCGCCCGGCTCGTGTTCGCCGACATCGAGCAGCACACCCTCGGCATTGACCCGGCGTCGGTCGCCGAGCTGCTCGACAAGCGCGTCCGCGCGGTCGTCGCCGTCCACTACGCCGGAGTCGGCTGCGACCTCGAGGGGCTCGGCAAGGTGCTCTCCTCAGCGCCGGACACCGATCTGATCGAGGACAACGCGCACGGGCTCTTCGGCCGGTACCGCGACCGGCCACTGGGCGGGTTCGGACGCTTCGGAACGCTCAGCTTCCACGAGACGAAGAACTTCGTGTGCGGCGAGGGCGGAGCGTTGCTGCTCAACGATCCGGCGGACATCGAGCGCGCCCACGTGCTGTACGACAAGGGCACGAACCGCCGCGCGTTCATGCTCGGCGAGGTCGACAAGTACTCGTGGAAGGACACCGGGTCGTCCTTCGGCCTGTCCGACATCCTCGCCGCGTACCTTCTGGCCCAGCTCGAGCAGCGCGACAGGATCCTGTCCAAGCGCCGCGTCGTGTTCGAACAGTACGACCGGCTCCTCGCACCACTGGGCCCCGAGCTGGGCTTCCGCACGCCTGTCGTCCCCGCTGACCGCGACGCCGCGTGGCACATGTACTACGTGCTGCTGGAGGATCGCGCGACACGCGACCGCGTCCTGGACGGGATGCGGGCGCAGGACATCCACCCGACGTTCCACTACGTCCCGCTGCACACGTCCGACGGGGGCTACCGCTTCGCGGCCCGCCTCTCGGACTGCCCCGTCACCGCGAGCGTCAGTGGTCGCCTGCTGCGGCTGCCGTTCCACAACGCCCTGACCGCCGAGGACGTCGACCGCGTCGTCGAGACCTTCCTCGCGTGCCTCGGCCCGTGACGAGATCCGTCACTGCCATGCGTCCAGCGTGCGCCCGAGGTGCCGAGCTAGCGCGGCGTTCGGCTCCGCGAAGTGGTCGCGCAGCCTGTCACGCACCGCCGCCGACAGCGTGGCCGGCGCGGTCGACGGATTGACCGCCACCGGCGGCCCACCGTTGCGCGGTGGCTCGGCGACGCCGAGCGCCCGGAAGATACGTGCGGCCTCGCCGACGTCGGACACGAGCTCCTCGAAGACGACGACGTGGATCCGCGTCCTGTCGAAGCGCGCCTCGACCCGGCGGATCGCCTCGAGGTAGTGGCCGCGGCGCACGTACGCGTACGGCGAGACGGAGAAGCGCGCCCGGTCCCAGGCGCGCTCGCGTCCCTCGAGATCGTCGAGGAGCGCGGCGTCGGGGGACCGGTCCTCGTGCCCGTGGTCGACGGAGAACCTGTAGTTCGACACCGCACGCTCGATCGGGTCGCGCACAGCCACGACGATGTGTGCATCCGGGAACGTCTTCCCGATGCGATCGAGCGCCGCGGGATGCTCGAGGTAGCTCGTCGCCTTCTCGCCACGCACCGGCGTCGCCCTGACGTCGGCGAACAGCCGCGCGTCGTAGGCCTGCGGATCGCCGACGACGTCATCGGCGAGGAAGACCTTCGGCTCGGGGCGGACGGGCCGGGCCATCATCACGTCGGGGTGGCTGTCGAGCAGTCGGTACAGCAACGTCGAGCCACAGCGCTGCGCGCCGACGATGAACACCCGTGTGATCACTTCTCCCGTTTCCCCCGGGCCCGGTGCGAATGCGCCGCGGTCGGCCAGACGACCCCTCTGCCACCAGGACAGGAGCCGTTGCGCAGCGGCGCGTGTCGCCGGGCGACTATGGTACCGATCGCGAGGAAACAGAACGTGGCAGCCACGGCACGTCGCCGTGGCGGAGGGTGGCGTTGGATGCGGCTGTTCGTGACCGGCGGGGCCGGCTTCATCGGCTCCTGCTTCGTGCGCTGGGTCCTCAGGACGCAGCTCGGTGTGTCGGTGACCACCTACGACGCGCTGACCTACGCGGGCAACCTGGACAGCCTGCGGGAGGTCGACGACGACCGGCACCGCTTCGTGCGGGGCGACATCGCCGATGACGCGACGCTGCGTGAGGTCCTGCCTGGCCACGACGCCGTCGTCAACTTCGCGGCGGAGAGCCACGTGGACCGGTCGATCACCGGCTCGGCCGACTTCCTGCGGACGAACGTGCTCGGCACCCACGTGCTGTTCACTGCGGCCCGCGACTGCGGCGTGCCGCGGTTCCTGCACATCTCGACCGACGAGACCTACGGCGTGGTGGTGGCACCGGGCCGGTTCCGCGAGGGCGATGCCCTCGAACCGAACTCACCGTATGCGGTGTCCAAGGCATCGGCGGACCTGTTGGCCCGCGCCAGCAGGGTGACCTTCGACTACCCCATCACCATCACGCGCACGACCAACAACTTCGGGCCGTATCACTACCCCGAGAAGGTCGTCCCGTTGTTCATCACCAACCTGCTCGACGGCGAGCCCGTCCCGGTGTACGGGGACGGCGCCAACGTGCGCGACTGGACCTATGTCGAGGACAACTGCCTGGCGCAGTGGCTCGTGCTCACGGAGGGCCAGCCCGGGGGGATCTACAACGTGGGCGCCGGCAACGAGATGACCAACCTCGAGCTGACACGACGGATCCTCGGCGGCGTCGGCCTCGGCGAGGACATGATCCGCCACGTCGCCGACCGACCCGGCCACGATCTACGCTACGCGGTCGATACCGCGAAGATCCGCGCGCTCGGCTGGGCGCCGGACCACGACTTCGACGAGGCGCTGGCCGCGACGATCGCCTGGTACCGGCGCAACGAGTGGTGGTGGCGGCCGCTCAAGCGGCGCGGCGCGACCCGACGCCAGGGTCTGCTGACCGGGCGGCGGGTGCCCGCCGGCTGACGGGGGGCAACCTCACGGTGTCGTCGGCCGCTCGCGGCCGGTGCCCGGAGCCGTCCAGGCACGGTGCACGCGGACCTCACCGAGCCACATCAGGACGAACGCCGTGACCTCCGCGGCCAGGAACGCCCACGACACCAGCGGCAGCGGTGGGAGCGGCGACGCCAGGATCACCGCGACGGCGACGCCGACCGCAGCCACCCAGTTCGCCGTCAGCTGCCCGGAGGATCCGCGCGCAACGAGCAGCACGGTGAACACCAGGTTCGCCAGAGCGACGGTCGTGGCAGCGGCGACCAGCGCGACGACCTGTGGGGTCGGTGCGACGTCGGCGCCGAAGACCAGCCTGATCAGCATCGGCCCGACCTTCAGCCCGAAGAGCCACGCCGCGCAGGCGGCGAGGACACCGCCGACGACGAGCAGCCGACGGATCCGACGCACCACGCGGTGGCGGCCACCGACGATGAGATCGGTGAAGGCTCCGGTGACCTGGGTGACGAGGCCCAGCGCGAGCAGGTACGGGGCGCGGAACAGCGCCAGCGCCGCGAACAGGGCCGTGATGTCCGCGGCCCGTCCACCGATGCTCGCGAGCACGACCGGCCCACCGGTCAGGACGAGCTGGGCGATCAGCGAGCCGGCCGCGATCCCTCCCAGCAGCACCGTCACGGACGCTCGCTCGTCCCCTGCCGCCGGAGCGGGGAAGCGGAACGCCGAGGGCCATGCAAGGACGGCCAGTCCACCCGCCGACAGCGCCAGGCCGAAGCCCACGGCTCCGCCAGCGCGCCACACGACGATCACAGCCAGCAGCACACGCAGCACGTTCTCGGCGGCGATGGCGACCCCGGTCGCCACGAACCGCTGGGCGCCGGCGAGCCGCCCACGTACGACACCGACGACGAAGGCGCCGACCGTGACGGCGGCCGCCATCATCGGGAACGCCACGTCGTCGCTCGTGAACACCTGCTCCCGTGCCAGCCAGGAGATCACTGCCACCAGGACGGCAAGCGCGAGCACCGCGCCGGTGACATGCGGCAGCACCCGTCGCACCGCCGCCAGGCCCGCATCAGTGTGCGAGCTGCGGATGATCCAGTGCTGGACGGGGAACGTGAGCACGGCCGCCGAGGCGCTCCAGTACGTCCACAGCTGTGCGACCGGTGCTGCACCCTCGCCTCCCAGCGTCCTGGTCGCCAGCGCGAAGAAGACGTACGCCAGGACACCGTTCACGGCGGTGCCGATGAGCAGGGCCGTCGTGTCGACCGCTCTGCCACGCGCCGAGCGCCGCGTCGGTGGAGAGGCCGACGTCCCGGTGAGGATGCTCACCGGCCACTTCCGGCAGTGGGGAGGGCTTGCATGGCGTGGACCGAACGGCGTAGATGACCCGGACCGGTACGATGCGGACGTGCGCAGCCATCATGCCCGCCGGCGTGGCGGGTACCAACGTGGAACCGCCGACGCGGCGCGGGCATAGGCCGTGTCCGACCGCGTGGATCCCGCCGCCGTCACGGCGATCGACATGCACGTGCACTGCGAGATCTCCGCAGACGGTCGGCCGGCGCTGCCGCAGCACCTGCAGGACGGCGCCCGGCGGTTCTTCGGTGACGACACCGGACCGCTGCCATCCATCGACGACACGGCCGGCTACTACCGCGAGCGCGACCTGGCCGCGGTCATCTTCACGATCGACATCGCGTCGACGTTCGGCCACGACGGCGTGTCCAACGTCGAGATCGCCGACGCCGCCGCACGCCACCCCGACGTGCTCATCCCGTTCGCCAGCATCGATCCGGCACGCGGCGTGGCCGGCATCGCCGAGGCCCGCCGGCTGGTCGTCGAACACGGCGTCCGCGGCTTCAAGTTCCATCCCAACCTGCAGGCGTTCCAGCCGAACGACCGCGCCGCCTATCCGCTGTACGAGGCGATCACCGACCTGGGTGTCCCCGCGCTGTTCCACAGCGGGCAGAGCGGCATCGGAGCGGGGCTGCGCGGTGGCGGCGGCATCCGCCTGAAGCACTCCAACCCCCTGCTCCTCGACGACGTCGCGGTCGATTTTCCCGACCTGCAGATCATCATCGCCCATCCGTCGTTCCCCTGGCAGGACGAGGCGCTCGCGGTCGCGGTCCACAAGCCCAACGTCTGGCTCGACCTGTCGGGCTGGTCGCCGAAGTACTTCCCCCCACAGCTGGTGCGGTTCGCCGACACCATGCTGCGCGACCGGGTGCTGTTCGGGTCCGACCACCCGTTCATCACACCGGACCGCTGGCTACGCGACTTCGAGGACGTTGCCATCCGCGACGAGGTCCGGCCTGGGATCCTCAAGCACAACGCGGCCCGGTTGCTGGGACTGCGGTCCTGAGACACGTGCGCCCGCCACACCCGTCATGGCCGCATGGCATCATCACGCCCCATGATGCTCGACTTCGTCCACGACGCCCTGCCCGGACGGGTCCGCTTCGGCGCCGGCGCCCGCACGCACGTCCCAGGTGAGGTCGAGCTGCTCGGCGGCGGCCGGGTCCTGCTCGTGAGCCGCCGCGGCTCCGTCGAGGCTGTCGCCGACGAGCTTCGCGATGCACTCGGTGACCGGTGCGTGGGGTGGTTCGACGAGGTGGCGGTCCACGTCCCCGGCGAGCTGGCCGCATCCGGCGTCGCCAGGGCACGCGAACTGCACGCCGGCACGCTGCTGTGCGTGGGCGGCGGCTCGGCCATCGGCACCGCGAAGATGGTGGCGCTCGAGCTGGACCTGCCCATCGTCGCGGTGCCCACGACCTATGCGGGCTCGGAGATGACCCCGATCTGGGGCACGACCAGCGACCGCCGCAAGCGGACCGGGCGCGACCTGCGCGTGCTGCCCCGGACGGTGATCTACGACCCGGAGCTCACCACGGCCCTCCCACCACATGTCACCGGGCCGAGCGGCATGAACGCTCTGGCGCACGCGATCGAGGCCCTGTACGCACCGGCCACCACACCGGTGGTGCGGGTGCTGGCCCGCGAGGCGATCCGCGCGCTCACGGACGGCCTGCCCCGCGCGGTGGCGGACGGATCCGACCTAGACGCGCGCGGCACGACCCTGTACGGCGCCTACCTCGCCGGCGGGGCGCTCGCTGTGGCCGGGACGAGCATCCACCACAGGATCGCCCACATCCTGGGCGGGACCTGGAGCCTGCCCCACGCTCCGTTGCACGCCATGCTGCTGCCGCACACCGTGGCGTTCGCGGCGCCGGCGGTCGCCGGCGCGCTGGCCACGGCGGCCGAGGCCATGGACGTCGACGACGTGCCCGCGGGCCTCTACGACCTGCTGGGGCGGCTGGAGATCGGTCCGGGGCTCACGAGCGCCGGCATGCCGGCCGACGCGCTCGACGACGCGGTCGATGCGATCGTCGAGGCGCAGCCCACCAGCCCGCGTCCCGTCGAACGGCGCGCCGTCGAGCGGCTGCTCAGCGGTGCCCTCACCGGGACACCGCCCGCGGCCTGACTACTGCCCCCTGCGGGGACAGCAGGTGCCAGATCCGGCCGACGTTTAGCGACCAGCCGACGCCGAACGGCTGCGCCACGACGATGCTGGGATCGTCGGGACGCCAGAGCGCGTCGCGGACGCGGGTCAACGTCGGAGGTCGCAGGTCGTAGGGAACGAAGCCGATGCGTCCGTGCCACGTCCGCTCGGATGCGGGCATGCGCAGCTCGCGGACCACCGCCGTCACGAGCAGCGCGAACGAGGCGAGCCTCAAGAGGTCCTGCAGCTTTCCCCGTCCCTTGTCTTCGGCCATGACGCCCTCCTGTAGGTTCGACGCCGTGATCCTCGCACTGCCGACGTCGCCCGTCGACCTCAGTCGCCGACCGAGGCCTGCGACAGGAACGCCCGGATCGACGTCGGTGCGTGACCGGCCACCGTTGCGACGTCGTCCGACACGACGTCGAGCTCACCCTCGCGGATGGCGAGGTACGTCGTGACCCACCCGGTGACCTGGTAGTCGGGTGCGCCGTAGGAGGCGCGCGAGGCGTAGGCCTCCTCGACCGTCTCGTCAACGAACCGGACCGGCGTGCCCGTCACCTCGGTGAGGATCCGTGCGACGTCGGCCATGGTGACCAGGTCCGGACCGGTGAGGACGAGGGTCGTGCCGTCGTGCGCCGGGTCGAGCAGCACGACCTCGGCGACGTCGGCGATGTCGTCCCGGGTGACCGGTGCGAACCGGCCGTCGCCCGCCGGACCGCGGAGCTCACCGCGGCCCGCCATGAGGAGCAGGAAGTCGGTGTACATGCTGTCGCGCAACATGACCGTCGCCATCCCAGATGCCCGCAGGTGCTTCTCGGTGTGGAAGTGATTCCGGACGAATGTGAAGGCGCGTCGGGCGCGGCGCCGACGAACGAGGTGTAGACGACCCGCTCCACCCCGACCGCGGCGGCCGCGTCGACCGCCGTCCGGTGCTGGTCGAGCCGGTCGCGCGCCTCGGCGCCCGACACCAGGAAGACGGTCCGCGCACCGTCGAACGCCCGGCGCATCGCCTCGCCGTCGCGGTACTCGCCGACGGCGACGTCGGCATGGTCCAGCTCCGGCGCACGCGACGGGTCGCGGACAACGAGCCGCTGCCGGACCCCGCGTGCGGCGAGCCGGCGCGCGACGCGTCCACCGAGCCCTCCGGTAGCACCGGTCACGGCGATCTCTGCGGTCATCCTGGCGGTCCTCCTGCGTTGTGGCCCCGGACGGCACGGCCGGCCGCTGCGCGGGCCACGAGCGATGGCCTCTAGCATCGCAGGCATGACCGACGATCACGTCCACTTCCCGTCGCTCGACGAGCTGCGCTGCCGGCGGAGCGTGAAGTGGCGGACCTACGCCGACGACGTCCTGCCGGTGTGGGTGGCCGAGATGGACGTCGCGCCGGCTCCCGTCGTCGCCGAGGCGCTGGCGGCTGCCGTCGACCGGGGTGACACGGGATACGTGCACGCGGGCGATCTGCCCGAGGTCTATGCGGCGTTCTCGCAGCGACGGTACGGCTGGGCGCCCGTGCCGGACCGCACGTCGCTGATCCCCGACGTGATGAGCGGCATCGCCGCCGTGCTGCGGCTCGTCACGTCTCCGGGCGACCCCGTCGTGATCACCCCGCCCGTGTACCCGCCGTTCTGGTCGTTCGTGGCGCACGCCGACTGCGTCGTCCTCGAGGTCGATCTCCGGGTCGAGGACGAGGGGCATGCGCTGGACCTCGAGGCGCTCGAACGGGCCTTCGCCGGTGGCGCTGCCGCGTTCCTGCTGTGCAACCCGCACAACCCGACCGGCAGCGCCTGGGACCGCGCGACCCTGGAGGCGGTCGCGGACCTGGCCGGGACCTACGACGTGCTGGTGCTCGCCGACGAGGTGCACGCCCCGCTGACCCACCCGGGCGTCGAGCACGTGCCGTTCCTGTCACTGGACCATCCCGCCGCCCAGCGCGCGGTCGCGTTCGTCGCAGCCTCGAAGGGCTGGAACCTGCCGGGCCTCAAAGCCGGCCTCACGCTCGCCGGACACGACGCGCCGGCGGTCACGACCAGCCTGCCCGAGGCCGTGCAGGTCGGCACGGGACTGTTCGGTGTGATCGCCGCGCAGGCCGCGTTCGCCCATGGCGAGCCGTGGCTCACGTCGCTGCTCGACGTCCTCGACGCCAACCGCAGGCTGCTGGGCGACCTGCTGGCCACGCACGTCCCGGCCGTGCGGTACCAGATGCCGGCGGCCACCTACCTGGCGTGGCTCGACTGCCGGGAGGTCGGCCTCGGCGACGACCCTGCACGGGCCTTCCTGGAGCACGGACGCGTGGCGTGCAGTCCGGGGCACACGTTCGGCACGCCGGGCCGCGGGTTCGTGCGCTTCAACCTCGGCACCTCGCCCGAGCTGATCACCGAGGCGGTGCGGAGGATCGCCACGGCCGTCGAGGCGGCATGACCGCCTGCTTTCGGCAGACCGCACAGCGCCCCAGCGTCAAGCAAAGTTGCCAGTTATGCTATGAAGCTTTTTTCCTAGTTGCTCCGGTATCGGATACGGTGACCGGGTCGACAGACATCACAACTGAACAAGGAGGGATCGTCGTGGCGAGGTTCGTGGACCCGTTCGAGGAGATGGACCGCATGTTCGGGCCGTCCGGAGGCCGCTGGCGCAGCGGGGGCCTCATGCCGATGGACGCGTTCGAGAGGGAAGGTGTCTACACGCTGCGGTTCGACCTGGCGGGCGCCAAGCCGGACGCGGTCGACGTGACCGTCGAACACGGCGTGCTGACCGTGACGGCCGAGCGTCCCATCGAGGAGACCGAAGGCGTCAACTGGCTGGTGCGCGAGCGGCCGACCGGCACGCACAGCCGGCAGGTGCGCCTCGGCGACCGCCTCGACATCGCCAACATCGATGCCAGCTACGACCAGGGCGTGCTGACCGTCACCATCCCGATCCGGCCGGAGGCCAAGCCGCACAAGGTGGCTGTCGCCAGCGGCCAGAGCCAGGCGGTGGACGCCGGACCGACGTCCTGACACGCCCTCCACGGGCGGGGCCGCTGGCGCCCCCGCCCGTGGTCGCCCGTCCCGGGCCGCGGCTACGCCCGACGGACGTCCGGTGCGGCCTCGAGCGGGCCGAGACCGAGGTCGAGGTGTTCCTCGGCCCATGCGAGCGCGCTCGCGACCAGCGGCGCGACCATCGTCCCGGTCGGCACGACGCCCGGCGCGACCGCCAGCCGTACGAACCCCCGATCGCCGCGGGACCGCAGTGCACGGTGACCTCGGCGTCCGGATCGTCGGTCGGGCACATGCCCCCATCCACCCCACGCAGACCGATGATGTGGTCACCCACCGGCCGGTCGACCACGACGTGGCAGCGGACCTCCCGCGCCGCGTCGGCGGCGGTGACGATCATGCGCTCCAGATCGGCGCCGCGCCAGTCGGCGGCGACGTCCTCGACGACCGCGAGGTGCAGGAGGTACAGCGGGACCTCGACCGCCGCCGACAGCAACCCGAGCGCGGCACCGAACCGCGGGTTGAGCTCAGTCGGTCGGAATCCGTCGGCGGTCATGATGCCGTCGATGCTGAACGCGCCCCGGCAGCCGAGCGCCGCGTGGAGATGGTCGCCCACCCGCCGCGCATACGCGCGCATCCGGTCCCTGTCGTCGGTGGGCGGGTCCCACGTGCTGGCCACGCCCGCGTAGCACAGCTCCGAGTGGCCCGGCCGGCGCAGCACCACCATCTCACACGGCCGCAGCGCACGCGTGCCGTCGGGCAGCACGATCCCGTGGATCGAGCACGGCACGCCGTCGAGGAACGGCATCACGCGAACCCGATCAGCGCGCCCAGCCATGAACGCGGCAGCCGCGCTCGCCTGCTCGTCCGTGCGCACCCATCGCAGTCCTGTCGCACCGCCGTGCCAGCCCTGGCGGTTGTCGGCGACCCACGCGGTGCCGTCCCCTGCGTCCATGGCGGCGGCGGCGGCGCGCAGGGACGACGGATCGGCGGGCACCACGACCGCGGGTGCCTGCGGCACACCGGCCGCCAGCCAGACCTCGTCCACGACGGTCTTGTCCTCCAACGCACGCCACGACGCGGGACGCGCGCCCCACACCGGACGACCCGCCGCAGTGGACCGCTGGCTGAACAGCGGCGCGATCACCGCCGCGCGGCGATCCGGGTCGAAGGCGTCGACCTGGGCGAGGACGTCGGCCGGCAGGTCACCGATCACGTCGTCGAACGCGTGCAGCGCCGACATGAGGTCGTCGGCGGTGATGCCGAGGACGACCGTCCGGACGTCGGCAGGCGCAGGGCCCGTCCCCTGGCTGCCGGCGACCACGAACACGTCGTTCATGTCGTTCACGCCGACGCGCGCGAGGGCGGCCAGGTGCGCCGGCGCCGCCGCCAGAACGTCCGCCGCCAGGATCCAGCGCCGTCCCTGGTAGATCTGCCGCAGCACGTCGATGTGGTGCACGAGCCCCTCCTCGTGGACGTGCCCGCGAGCGCAGGCGGCCGGCGCGGAGTCACGTCGACGGCCATCGGTCTGCGGCCGGGGTTGTGGGATGACGCTGGCATCGCAGGCTATCGCCCGACGGCCGAACGTCCGCGCGGGGTGGGGTCGTACGACCTGCCCCAGGTGACGGGGCGTCGGCCACCCTTGATGGTGCGAGCACGATGACAGGAGCCGACATGCCACTCGAATCCGGGACGGAGATGAGGGAACTGACGGTCGAGGAGTGCTGGCAGCGGCTCGCGGACCACCCCAGCCGGGTCGGTCGCATCGGCATGGGAGGACCCAGCCCCGACATCCTGCCTGTCAACTACGCGGTCGACGGGCACAGCATCGTGTTCCGCACCGGGCAGGGCAAGAAGCTGACAGCCGTCGGACGGGGCGAGCGCGTCGTGTTCGAGGTCGACGACGTCGACCCGGAGTGGCGTCGGGGCTGGAGCGTCGTGCTCCGCGGGTTCGCAGAGCACGTCACCGACCTGCGCCAGCAGGCACGGCTGCACGACCTGCCGCTGCAGCCCTGGGACCCCTCGCCCAAGGACGACTTCGTCCGCATCACCACCCACATGGTGTCCGGCCGCGAGATCGTCTGAGCCCCACCAGTCGTCTCCCAGTCACCGACCGCCGATCGGGCGGACACCCCTCAGGAGGTGGACCAGCATGCAGGTCAAGGACGCGATGACCCGGCACGTCACGACGGTCCCACCGACGATGTCGGTGCTGACCGCGCTCCGGCTGATGCACCGCGACGGCATCCGCCACCTGCCGGTCGTCGACGAGGACCAGACGCTCGTGGGCATCGTCAGCGACCGTGACCTGACGCCGGCGACGCGCACCGCCCCGTCGACGTCCGTGCGCGAGCGCGTCGTGCGCCAGCTCATGACCACACCGGTGCGGTGGGCCCGGCCCGAGGACGATCTCGTCGCCGCGACCCGTCAGATGCTCGCATGGCACATCAGCGCCCTGCCGGTCGTCGAGCACAGCCAGGTGGTGGGGATCCTCACGACCACCGACTGCCTGCACGCGATGCTGCGGATGGCCGACGACCAGGCGTCGGCGTCACGAACCGGATGACTGTTGCCGGCCACGGTGCTCGGCCAGGTAGGCGGCCGCCTCAGCCCGCCGCGACATGTGCATCTTGGCGAGGATCGACGAGACGTAGTTCTTGACCGTCTTCTCGGCCAGCCCGATCCGCTCACCGATCGCCCGGTTGGTCATGCCGTCGGCGATCATCTCGACGATCCGCAGCTCCGTCGGCGTCAGCCGCGCCAGCCGCGCGTCGCCCCCGGTGTCGGGGTGGCGCAGGCGGTCCAGCACCTTCGCCGTGACCGCCGGGTCGAGCAGCGACTCGCCGGCGCTGACCCGCCGGATACCGTCGACCAGCTCGGTGCCCCGGATCTGCTTGAGCACGTAGCCCGCGGCGCCCGCCATGATCGAGTCGAACAACGCCTTGTCGTCGGCGTACGACGTCAGCATGAGCACCGCCATCCCGGGGTGCTCCTCGCGGATGTCACGGCAGACCTCGACGCCGGAGCGGTCCGGCAGCCGCACATCGAGGACGACGACGTCGGGGTGGTAGGACCGCGCGCGCAGCACCGCGTCCGCCGCGTTGTCCGCCTCCGCGACGACCTCGAGGTCGTCGTGGGCGCTGATCAGGCCGCGCAGGCCGGCCCGGACGACCTCGTGGTCGTCCACCAGCATGACGCGGGTGACGTCATCGACGTCGGGGTTGCTGTCGTTCATTGGCGGCAGCCCTCCTACGTCCCGTTAGGCTACCTCCGATGCCGGTCGCGGTCGGAGGAGCATGGACGACGCAGTGATCTCGCGCATCGGTGACGCCGCCGTCACGGTCGCGAGCGGACTCGAGCTGGCCGACGTGCTGCAGCACGTGGTCGAGGCCGCCGCCGAGCTGCTGGACGCACGGTACGCCGCGCTCGGCGTGATCGGCGACGACCACATGCTCGCCGAGTTCGTCCACACGGGGTTCGACGGCGACATCGAACGGATCGGCCACGTCCCGCGGGGCGATGGCATCCTCGGCCTGCTCATCCGCGAAGCCCGCCCGCTCCGGCTCGACGACCTGACCACCCACCCGCAGTCGGTCGGGTTCCCCGAGGGCCACCCGGTGATGCGGTCGTTCGTCGGCACGCCGATCCGCGTGCGCGAGCGGGTGTACGGCAACCTCTACATAACGGAGAAGCGCGACGGTCGGTCCTTCACCGCCGCCGACGAGCAGCTTGCCCTGCTCGTGGCGGCGGCGGCGGGCGCCGCCATCGACAACGCGATCCGCTACAACGCGACACGGCAGCGGGAGCGCTCGCTCGACGCGGTGCGCGAGATCTCCGGTGAGATCCTCCGTGGGTCGGACCAGGACCGGGTGCTCGAGCTCATCGCCGAACGCGCGCTCGAGCTGACCGGCGCCGCGCTCGTGGTGATCTGCGTGCCGCAGGCGGCCGCGCCCGAGACATCGCTGGACGTACGAGCCGCCGCGGGGTCGCGGGTGGCCCACGTGCGGGGCGCGGTCGTGTCGAAGGCGTCGTCGCTGACGGGCGAGGTCATGCGCGCGCGGTCCGTGGTCGTCGCCGACGAGCTGCCGCCCGAGCTCGCCGCGGTGGCCGACGCGGGCTCGGAGCAGGAGCTGTTCGCGATCGGGGCGCCCCTGCTCATCCGCGGCGAACCCTACGGCGCCCTGACCGTCGCGGTCAGCCGGCTCGGCGCCGAGGAACGCGACCTCATCCAGACGTTCGCCAACCACGCCGGTGTCATCGTCGAGTTCGCACGTGCCCGCGCCGAGCTCGACCGGCTGCTGCTGGTCGAGGAGCGCGAGCGGATCGGCCGCGACCTGCACGACACGGTCATCCAGCGCCTGTTCGCGATGGGCCTCGAGCTGCAGTCGCTGGTGTCGCGTCACC
Organism: Euzebyales bacterium; assembly: GCA_035461305.1. NCBI lineage: Bacteria > Bacillati > Actinomycetota > Nitriliruptoria > Euzebyales > Euzebyales bacterium. The sequence continues at coordinate 16,424 of DATHVN010000179.1, forward strand.
CGCGTGACGAGCATCTGTCGGAGGCGCTCGGCGATGCGATCGACGGCCTCGACGACATCATCACGCAGATCCGCGCGACGATCTTCGCGTTGCAGCCGCCCTCGCTGACCGACGGCAGCGGCGAGTCCAGCGCGGGCAGGATCCACGCCCTGGTGGCCGACATCGTCGACGAGGCGCGCCGCCCGCTGGGCTTCGAGCCGGAGCTGCTGCTGCCCAACGACCCCGAGACCCCGGTGCCGGGCGACATCGCCACGCACCTGCTGGTCGTCGTGCGCGAGGCGCTGAGCAACATCGCGCGGCACGCAGGCGCGACTGCGGCGAGCGTCGAGGTCCACATCGGACAGGAGGTCCTGGTGCGTGTGACCGACAACGGGGTCGGTCTGCCATCGGATACGCAGGTCAGCGGCAACGGCCTGGCGAACATGCGCCATCGCGCCAGGGCGGTCGGGGGCGAGTTCGTGATCGGCCGCAGGATCGAGGGCGGCACGGTCCTCGAGTGGCGCACCCGGGTCGTCTAGGCGGTCGGGGCGAACGCCGTGCCCGAGGAGGTCCTTGGACCCGGCGATGACGGCGCGCGTCAGGTGTCCTTGGGTCACCAACGGTGCCCAACAGGTGGCCCCCAATGGCGACGACGATCCCCGCGATCCGGCGGATGCGCGAGCTGTCCGTCGACGAGTCCCTCGCGCTGCTGCTGACCAGACCGATGGGCCGCCTCGTCTACGTAGTCGACGGCGATGCGAAGGTCGTCCCGCTCAACTACATGGTGCACCGGCGGTCGATCACGTTCCGGACCGCCTACGGCGACCTGCTCAGCGAGATCGAGCGGCGTCCGGTGTTGTTCGAGGTCGACTACTCCGACAACGCACGCCGCGCCGGCTGGAGCGTCATCGTGCGCGGGATCGCCGAGGAGATCTGGCGCGGTGACGAGCTGACGATCATGCGCGAGCTGCCGCTGCAACCGTGGGCGCCGGGGAACCGCGACCGCTACGTGCGGATCGTCGCGTCGGACATCACGGGTCGGATGATCAGCTGACCGGCATGCGGCGCGTTTGCATCGGCCCGATCATGCGCTACACCGGAGGGTGATGCTACGGCATCGACGGACTGACGACGTCGAAGCACAGGAGGGACCAGAAATGTCGTTGGTCACCAGGTCCCCGCGAAGCCGACCGGATGTCAGATCGCGGCAACCGCGTCCGACTGAAGACGACACTGCGGCGCGGGTCCTCGCGCCCCTGCTCCATGCCGTCTTCGGCGAGCGGACGCCGGTGCGCTTCGCCTTCTGGGATGGCAGCGACACCGGTGCGTCGCCGGTCGACGGCGTCGTGCGCGTCCACTCACCGCTGGCGGTCCGCCGCATCCTGTGGGCTCCTGACCAGCTGGGCCTCGCCCGCGCCTACGTCGCTGGCGAGCTCGACATCGACGGGGACGTCTACGCCATGCTGACCGCGTTGCGTGACGCCGTCCCGACCGACATGAGGCTCGGGTGGCAGGTCGCGCCCGCGGCGCTGACGGCCGCCCGGCGCCTGGGCGTCCTGGGGCCGCCTCCGCCGCCGCCCGACGAGGAGCGGCGCCTACATGGCTGGCGGCACTCGGTGCGCCGTGACAGCCGGGCCATCAGCCACCACTACGACGTCGGAAACGACTTCTACCGGCTCGTCCTGGGCCCCGCGATGACCTACTCATGCGCCTACTTCGCCTCGCCGGACCTCGACCTGGCGGGCGCCCAGGCCGCCAAGCACGAGCTGATCTGCCGCAAGCTGGGCCTGCACGAACGCGCCGGGATGCGGCTGCTCGACGTCGGCTGCGGGTGGGGGTCGCTGGCGATCCACGCGGCGCGCGAGCACGGCGCGCAGGTGGTCGGCATCACGCTCAGCCGGGAGCAGGTGCATCTGGCCCGCCAACGGTTGGCGGACGCGGAGGTGTCGGACCGGGTCGAGATCCGGTTGCAGGACTACCGCGACCTGCACGACGAGACGTTCGACGCGATCGCGTCGGTTGGCATGTCCGAGCACGTCGGCGGCGGTCGGATCTCCCGCTACTTCAGGATCCTGCGCGATCTGCTCGTGCCGGAGGGGCGCCTGCTGAACCACGCCATCTCGTCGGTCGACGGGTCGCGGCTCGGACGGCGTTCCTTCGTAGGGCGCTACGTCTTCCCGGACGGTGAGCTGCTCGACGTCGGTGACACGGTGCTGGCCATGGAGCACGCCGGGCTCGAGGTCCGCGACGTCGAGGCGCTGCGCGAGCACTACGCCACGACGCTGCGGTGCTGGGTGGCCAACCTCGAGGCCGCCTGGGACGAGGCCGTCGCGCTGGCCGGACCCGGCCGCGCCCGGGTGTGGCGCCTGTACATGGCGGGCTCGGCGATCGGCTTCGCGGACGCGGGCCTGTCGGTGCACCAGGTGCTGGGTGTCCGGACGACCGTGGAGGGACGCAGCGGCGTGCCGCCGACTCGTGCGGGGTGGACCTGAGCGACGTGACGTCCCGTCGGACTGGGCGCAGCATCAGCGCCTGACGATCGTCGGGTGCCACGCACGTAGCGCTCCGGGAGGCATGGTGATCTCGAGCTCCGCCGGCTCGATCGCCTCGACCTCCCAGCCCTCGACGAACGCCGCGTGGATGAACGCACGGCTGGTCCGGCGGGGCCCGACGTGCCCGGGCTGCTCGTCGCTCACGCAGAGCAGGTGGTAGCGGCCGCCCGACCGCAGCACCGCGCGAAGGCTGTCGACGAACCTCGAACCGGGCGCTCAAGCCACGGTCGGCGGCCTTGCGCTCCGACGCCGCGATCGCCCCTTGGCGCGGGGTCGACGCCAACGGCGTCGAGGCCCAGTGAGGCAGCCAGCAGGGCGTGCTCGCCCGTGCCGCAGCCCACGTCGAGGACGCGACCGATGATCGCGCCGTCGTCGGCCAGCTGGAACACCGTCTGTGGCCGGCCGATGTCCCACGGCGGCGTGCCGCCGTACATCGCGTCGAAGCCACCCTCGAGGCCCGGCCGCGGTCGTCGGACGTCGTCGGCCGGCGCAGCGAGCAGCCGCTGCGCGAGGACGTCGAGCGCGGCGAGGACCTCTGCGACGACCCGCGGGTCGTCGGAGTCGACGGCGGCGGCCACCGCCTCGCCGATCGACGCGTCGGACATGCGTGTCGCGGCCTGCTGCTCCGCCTCCGGCGCGGCGCGCACGAGCGTCCGCCGGCGGTCGGCGGGGTCGGGGCCGGTGACCACGGCACCACCGTCGCGCAGCGCCGCGACCGATGACGAGATCTGATGCATCCGGCCACGTAGCATCGTGCCTGATCCGACCACCTCCCCACCGTGCAGGACCACGATGCAACTCGGCATCTACACCTTCGCTGAGCGCACGCCCGATCCCGGGACGGGCACGACCATCAGTCCGCGCCAGCGCCTTGCGGACCTTCTCGAGGAGATCGAGCTCGCCGACCAGGTCGGACTGGACGTCTTCGGCGTCGGCGAGCACCACCGTCCCGACTTCGCCGTGTCGGCGCCCGCGGTCGTGCTGGGGGCCGCGGCCGCCCGCACCGAACGGATCCGCCTGACCAGCGCGGTGTCGGTGCTCAGCTCCGACGACCCGGTGCGGGTGTTCCAGCAGTTCTCGACCGTCGACCTGATGTCGGGCGGACGCGCCGAGATCATGGCCGGCCGTGGGTCATTCATCGAGTCGTTCCCGCTGTTCGGCCACGACCTCGAGGACTACGACGCGCTGTTCGCCGAGAAGCTGCAGCTCCTGCTCGAGCTGCGACGCGGCGAGCACGTGACCTGGTCGGGGCGACACCGGCCGCGGCGTCTACCCGCGCCCCGTCCAGGATCCACTGCCGGTGTGGGTGGCGGTCGGCGGCACGCCGAACTCTGCCGTCCGTGCAGGCGCGCTAGGCCTGCCGATGGCCCTGGCGATCATCGGCGGCGTACCCGAGCGCTTCACGCCGTTCGCCGACCTGCATCGCCGCGCCGCCGCGCAGGCCGGGCACCCGACACCGGCACTCAGCATCAACTCGCACGGCTACATCGCGGACACCTCGCAGCAGGCGGCCGACGAGGCGTTCCCGCCGTTCGCGACGATGATGGACCGCATCGGCCGCGAGCGCGGCTGGCCGCCGATGAGCCGGCAGGCCTTCGAGACGTCCCGCACACTGCACGGCGCGAACTTCGTCGGCGGCCCCGAGCAGGTGGTCGACAAGGTCCTGCACCAGCACTCCCTGTTCGGGCACCAGCGCTTCCTGCTCCAGCTCAGCGTGGGAACCATGCCCCACGCCCGCATCATGCGCGCGATCGAGCTCTACGGCACCAAGGTTGCCCCCGCGGTGCGCACGGCGCTCCGCACCACCTGACGCAACGTCGCCACGTCACGTTGACGTACCAGTCCCGGCTGACCTGCACGTCGGAGGCCACCAGCAGGTGCGTCAACGCCGACGCGGTGAGGCGCTCCATGCGTCGACCATACTCCCGACCGGTGACGATCCCAGCCGCGTGCCGGATCCGCGTGCGGTCCCCCGCGTCCCGACGGACGGAGGTCAGCCGGTGTGTTCCTGCCGTGCGATCCATTCGACGAGGTCGTCCACGTCGCCGGACCCCTCCTCGCGCGCGTAGGCATCGGCCCACTTGCGGATCTCCTCCCGGTCGAAGCCCTGGGCCTCGAGGCGCTCCCCGGCCTGGTCGGCGAGCAGCCGGGCGGCCTCGACGTGGGAGACGTCGGGCTCGGCCTCGGAGACACCGGCCTCGCTCGGCTCCTCGGGTTCCAGGTCCTGATCCGTTCCGGTGCCATCGGTCATGGTCACCCTTCCCGTCGTGCTCGACCTGCGCGGTGGAACTGTACGCGACCCCGTGAGCTCAGGACGCCCGCGACGCGAGCAGGTCGCGCAGCCAGTTGGCGCTGGACTTGGGCACCCGCTGCTGGGTCTCGTAGTCGACGAAGACAACGCCGAACCGAGGCACGAAGCCTTCGGCCCACTCGAAGTTGTCCAGGAACGACCAGACCATGTAGCCACGCAGGTCGACACCCGCGTCGCGTCCCTCGAGCGCCGCGGTCAGGTGCCCGTCGAGGTAACGCACCCGTGCCTCATCGCGCACCTCGCCGTCGGGACCCGGGGCATCGTCGTAGGCCGCGCCGTTCTCCGTCACCCACAGCGGCAGCGGACCGTAGTCATCGGTGATGCGCTGCAGGATGTCGGTCATCGACGGCGGGTGGATCGGCCCGCCCAGCTGCGTGCGCTCAGCGTCGATCTCGGGCTGGGTGATGCCGTCGAGGCCGGGGCCGACCGCCGGCCGCCCGTCGCCGCCGGCCGCAGCCTGCTCGGGGTTGTAGAAGTTCACGCCGAGCCAGTCGATCGGCGTGGCGATGACAGCGAGTTCGCCGTCGCGGATGCACGACAGGTCCGCGACCTCACCAAATGCCTCCAGGACGTCCGTGGGATACCGGCCGCGGCAGACCGCGTCGAGCCACAGGCGGTTGCGCACGCCGTCGACGAGGCGCGCCGCCTCGCGGTCGGCATCGTCGTCGCTCGCAGGCCACACCGGCGCCGGGTTGAGGACGAGGCCGACCTCGCGACCCCCCGCACTGCGCACCGCCTCGGCACCGTGGCCGTGCGCCAGCAGCAGGTGGTGCGCCGCGGCGACGGCCGCCCGGTCGTCGCGGATGCCGGGCGCGTGCACGCCCGTGTGATGGCCGAGGAAGGCAGCGCACCACGGCTCGTTGAGCGTGGCCCACATGCTGACGCGGTCACCGAGGCGCGCGGCGGTGAGCGCCGCGTAGTCGGCGAAGCGCAGCGCCGTGTCGCGTGCGGGCCACCCACCGTCCTGCTGCAGCGCAGCAGGCAGGTCCCAGTGGTACAGCGTCGCCAGCGGGGTGATCGCACGCTCGAGCAGGCCGTCCACGAGGCGGTCGTAGAACCCCCGCCCCGCGCTGTTGGGTCGTCCGCGACCGTCCGGTTGGATCCGCGGCCATGAGATCGAGAACCGGTAGGCGTCCACGCCGAGCCACACGAGCAGGTCGAGGTCCTCGTCGACCCGCGCGTGGTGCTCGGTCGCGTGGTCCGCGTTCGTCCCGTCGCCGATCACACCCGGCACGCGGGTGAACTCGTCCCAGATCGACGGGCCCTTGCCGTCCGCCGTGGCGGCCCCCTCGATCTGGAACGCCGACGTCGCCACGCCGATGCTCAGGCCTCCAGACGGGCAACATCCATGGTCGTCTCCCTTCACGTCGCCGTGCGGATCGTCGGGCCCGCGCCGTGACCCCCTCCGCCGTATCATGCCGAGCACGCCGCCGCCATCGAGGGTCACGTGCGGTACCTGACGGACACGTTCGAGCGTGTGCCCCGGGCACCGACGGTGCGCTTCGAGGACCAGCGGTGTCCCGCGGCAGCGGCCCCGGGCCGGACGGGACCGTCCGCGTACCCTGGGCTGATGTCCAGTGCAGGCGACCTCACCGACCAACTGCGTGACAGGGGCTTCCGGGTCACCCGTCCACGGCAGGCGGTCTGGCGCGCCCTCATGGACGCCGACGGACACCTGACCGTCGAGGAGGTCGCCGCACGCGTCGCCGAGCGCCACCCCGGCGTGAACCTCGCCTCCGTCTACCGGTCGCTGGCCCTGTTCGCCCAGCTCGACCTCGTGCGGGAATCCCGTCTGGGAGACGAGGACGTCACGCGGTGGGAGCTTGCGCATCCCGACGAGCACTTCCACCTGGTCTGCGACACGTGCGGTCGCGTCGACCACCACGCGGGTGATCTCGTCACGCGGATCGTCGAGCACCTGCGCCGCGGACACGCGTTCGACGCGACGTCGGTCGAGCTGTCCGTCGTCGGTACGTGCGCCGACTGTCAGACGGACGCCGAGGCGTCCTGAACGACTCCGAACTATTGCGAACCACTCGCGATAGTGGCTATCGTGGTCCCCTCTGGGCCCTTGACGGGTCGAGCCAGCTCCCTCCGACCGGAGGATCACCGGTGCACGCTCCCGACGGCTTCCTGAACGCAGGCACTGCAGTCACGACAGGAGCGCTGAGCGCCGGTGCCGTGGGGACGTCGCTGCGTCACATGCGCACCTCCCTCGCCGACCGGCAGGTCCCGCTGGCGGGGCTCGCCGCCGCGTTCATCTTCGCCGCGCAGATGTTCAACTTCCCGGTCGCCGCCGGCACCACCGGGCACCTGCTGGGCGGTGCGCTCGCCGCGATCCTGCTCGGCCCTGCGACGGGCGCGGTCGTGGTCACAGTGGTGGTCGCGGTGCAGGCACTGGCCTTCGCCGACGGCGGGCTGACGGCGCTCGGCTACAACGTGCTCAACATGGCGATCGTGACCGCGTTCGGCGGTTACGGCATGTTCGTCCTGCTGCGTCGGGTGCTGCCGGACAACGCGACCGGAGTCGTGGCGGCCACCGGCATCGCGGCGGGCCTGTCCGTGCCGCTGTCCGCGGCGGCGTTCGCCGTCGAGTGGCTGTTCGGCGCCACCGCGCCGGTGCCGTTCGACACCGTGTTCGGCGCGATGGTCGGGGTGCACCTGCTGATCGGCATGGGCGAGGGCCTGATCAGCGCACTGGCCGTCGGCGCGGTGCTCGCCGCCCGCCCGGATCTGGTGTACGGCGCACGCGATCTGGACCGCACCCAGACCGCCAGGCGACCACGGATCGGCATGCGACCGTTCGTGATCGGCGCGGTGCTGGTGGCGCTGCTGGTCGCCGCGGTCGTCAGCCAGTTCGGCGCCCCCGGCCCTGATGGCCTCGAACGCGTCGCGGAGGACCAGGGCTTCATCGCGAGCGCCGAGGACCACGCTCTGGCGACCGGGCCGTTCGCCGACTACGCGACCGCGGGCCTCCGCAACGATTCGGTCAGCCTCGCGGTCGCAGGCGGGACCGGTGTCGTCATCACTCTGGTCGTCGGCCTGGGTGTCATCGTCGCCATCCGGGACCGCACGTCGACCAGGCCCTCGGACGCCGATCGGTCACCACGGACAGCCGGCACCCCCTGACATGGGCGCAGGCCACAGCCACCCGCTCTACGTTCACGCGCACTCCGCGGCGCACCGGCTGGCGCCGGAGGTGAAGGTGGCCGTGACGGTCGCGTTCGTGGCCGCCGTCGCCGTGACACCACGCGAGCAGATGTGGACCTTCGCCGTGCACGCGGCCATCGTCGCGACGGCGGCCGCCGTGTCGCACATCAGGCCCGGCTTCGTCCTGCGTCGCCTGCTCGTCGTCGTGCCCTTCATCGCGTTCGCGGTGCTGATTCCGTTCGTAGGGTCCGGCGAGCGCATCGACGTGCTCGGCGCCGCCGTCTCCCGCGACGGCCTGTGGGGTGCCTGGAACGTCATCGCGAAGGCGACGCTCGGGGCGACGGCGAGCATCCTGCTGGCGGCCACGACCGAGGTGCCACGCATGCTGACCGGCATGATCCGACTGCGAGTCCCGGCGGTCCTGACCGCGATCGCCAGCTTCATGGTGCGCTACCTCGAGGTCATCGCCGGTGAGCTCGGCCGCATGCGGACGGCGATGGCGGCACGGGGCCACGCGCCGCGCTGGCTGTGGCAGGCCCGCCCCGTGGCGACGTCCGCGGGTGCGTTGTTCATCCGATCCTACGAGCGCGGCGAACGGGTCCATGCAGCGATGCTGGCGCGCGGCTACACGGGCACGATGCCGGAGATCGGCGTGCCGCGGGCGAGTGCCCGGCAGTGGTGGACGGCGGCCCTCTTCCCCCTCGTCGCGTGGGTGGCGACCACGTCCGCGCTCGTGGCTGCGGCATGACGACCGCAGGGCGAGCGATGCAGCCGGCGACCGATGGCGGTCCCCGCGCGTCCACCCCCGCGGTGGAGGTCAGCGGCCTGCGCTTCCGCTACCCCGACGGCCACGAGGCGCTGTCGGGACTGGACCTGCGCGTCAAGGAGGGCCAACGGATCGCGCTGCTGGGACCGAACGGCGCCGGCAAGACGACGCTGGCGCTGCACCTCAACGGCATCAACCTCCCGGACACCGGCACGGTCCGCATCGGGGGCCTGCTTGTGGCCGAGCCCGACCTCACCGAAGTCCGCCGGCGCGTCGGGCTGGTGTTCCAGGACGCCGACGACCAGCTGTTCATGCCGACCGTCGCCGAGGACGTCGCGTTCGGACCGGCGAACCTCGGCCTGCGTGGCGCGGACCTGGAGGCGCGGGTCGACGAGGCGCTCGCCGCCGTCGGCGCCGGTGAGCTGCGCACGCGCGCACCACACCACCTGAGCGGTGGCGAGCGTCGCCGGGTCGCACTGGCCACCGTGCTCGCGATGCGTCCCGACGTGCTGGCGCTCGACGAGCCGACCTCCGGGCTCGACCCGGCCGGTCGGCGGGAGCTCGTCACCGTGCTCCAGGCCCTGGAGATCACGCAGCTCGTGATCACCCACGACCTGCCGTTCGCACTCGAGCTGTGTCCACGGTCGGTGATCATCGACGGTGGGCGCGTGGTCGCCGACGGCGCGACGCCGGACCTGCTGGCTGACGACGTCGTGCTCTCGCGGCACCGCCTCGAGCTGCCATTCGGCTTCGACCCCCGCGTGGTCGCTCGCCGGCACCTGCGATGACGCCAAGGCGCGGTCACCGTCAGCTGACGGCGGGCTGCCCACTGGGGGGATCCGGTGTTCGGCGTGCGGGATCCGGGCATGGTCCTGATCTGAGCCACCATCCCTTCTCGGACGCGGGAGCGACGATGCCCACGGACCTGATCGAGGTCGCCGGACTGCAGGTCGGCCGGCCGCTGCACGACTTCCTGACCAATGAGGCGATCCCGGCCGCCGGCGTCGACGAGGAGCGGTTCTGGGCCGGGTTCGCGTCGATCATCGCGGACCTGACGCCACGCAACCGCGAGCTGCTCGCGGTGCGCGAGGATCTGCAGCAGCGCCTGGACGACTGGCACCGCGCCCGCCGCGATGAGCCGCACGACCAGCAGGCCTACCTGGCGCTGCTCAAGGAGCTGGGTTACCTGGTGGCGGACGGCGACGACTTCATCATCGACACGAGCGGCGTCGATCCCGAGATCGCCGAGATCGCCGGACCGCAGCTGGTGGTACCCGTCACCAACCCCCGGTATGCCTTGAACGCCGTCAACGCCCGCTGGGGGTCGCTGTACGACGCGTTGTACGGCACCGACGCGATGGGCGACGAGCCACCGCCGGGCGGGTTCAACACCGACCGCGGCGAACGCGTGATCGCCAGGGTGCGCGACTTCCTGGACGACGCGATCCCGCTCGACGGCGCGTCACACAGCGCCGTCACGCGCTACCGGATCGCCGACGGTGCCCTGGTCGCGACCGTCGACGGCGGCAACGTCGGCCTGGCCGAGCCTGAGCAGTTCGTGGCGTACCGCGGCGATGCGGACGCCCCGAGCAGCGTGCTGCTGCGCCACCACGGCCTGGGCATCGAGCTGCGCATCGATCCCGACGACCGGATCGGGCAGATGGACACCGCGGGGGTCGCTGACGTCGTCATCGAGGCGGCCGTCACGACGATCGTGGACTGCGAGGACTCGATCGCGGCGGTCGACGCGGTGGACAAGGCGATGGCCTACCGCCACTGGCTCGGCCTGGTCACGGGTGAGTTGGCGGCGAGGGTCGACAAGGGCGGCGAGTCGTTCATCCGAAGGCTGCATGACAACCGCATCCTGACCGGTTCCGACGGATCCGAGGTCGTGGTGCGGGCCCGGTCGCTGATGCTGGTCCGCAACGTCGGCCACCTTATGACCACGCCGGCCGTGCTCGACGCCGAGGGCGAGCCGGTGTTCGAGGGCCTGCTCGACGCCGCCGTCACGGTGCTGTGCGCGATGGCCGACGCCGACCGGCCCAAGGCCGACCGCAACTCCCCCGCTGGCTCGGTGTACGTCGTCAAGCCCAAGATGCACGGCCCCGACGAGGTGGCGTTCACCGACGAGATCTTCACGCGCGTCGAGGACCTGCTGGGTCTGCCGCCCCACACCGTCAAGATCGGCGTCATGGACGAGGAGCGGAGGACGAGCGCGAACCTCAAGGAGTGCATCCGCGCCGCGAAGTCCCGCGTGGCCTTCATCAACACCGGCTTCCTGGACCGCACCGGCGACGAGATCCACACGTCGATGGAGGCAGGGCCGATGGTCCGCAAGGCGGAGATGAAGACCCAGCCGTGGATGCTGGCGTACGAGGACCGCAACGTCGACATCGGGCTGGCGTGCGGGCTGCAGGGCCGCGCCCAGATCGGCAAGGGCATGTGGGCCGAGCCCGCCAACATGGCGGCCATGCTCCAGGCGAAGATCGGCCATCCGACCGTCGGCGCGAACACGGCGTGGGTGCCGTCGCCGACCGCCGCGACGCTGCACGCCACGCACTACCACCAGGTCGACGTGTCCGCGCGCCAGCACGAGCTGGCGGACCGGGAGCTCGCACCGATCGAGGACCTGCTGACCATCCCGCTGGCCGACCCGACGTGGAGCGACGACGAGATCCGCGACGAGCTGGACAACAACTGCCAGGGGATCCTCGGCTACGTCGTCCGCTGGGTGCAGCAGGGCGTGGGATGCTCCACCGTTCCGGACATCAACGACGTCGGCAAGATGGAGGACCGCGCGACGTGCCGCATCTCGTCGCAGCACATCGCCAACTGGCTGGACCACGGTGTGGTCTCGGTCGAGCAGGCCGACGAGGCGCTGCGTCGCATGGCCGAGAAGGTCGACGCACAGAACGAGGGCGACCCGCTGTACACACCGATGGCCCCCGGCTTCGACGGGCCCGCCTTCACTGCCGCGCGCGATCTGATCCTGAAGGGCACGGAGCAGCCGTCGGGCTACACCGAGCCCATCCTGCACCGTCGCCGCGAGGAGGCGAAGCTGCACGGCTTCCCCGCCCTGCCCGACGCACAGGCGCCGGAGGCCGAGGTGCGGGCGAGCGTCAGCGAGCCGGAGGGCGAGGACCAACAGGAGGACGTGACATGAGCCTGGGCCTGGAGACCGCTCGTCAGATCATCGCCGCGACCCGCGCGGCGGGACGCGACAAGGGGCTCAAGCCCCTGTCGGTGGCGGTGCTCGACGCCGGTGGGCATCTGCTGGCGTTCGAGCGTGAGGACGGCTCGTCGACCCACCGGTTCCAGATCGCGCACGGCAAGGCGCACGGCGCCATCGCGCTGGGCGTCAACTCGCGGCAGCTGAACGCCATGGCGGAGGAGCGCCCATACTTCATCGCCGCGGCCGGCGCCGCGGTCGGTGGTGCCCTGGTCCCCGTCCCGGGTGGCGTGCTCGTCGTCGACGGGGACGGCGCGGTCATCGGCGCCGTGGGCGCCAGCGGCGACACCTCCGACAACGACGAGGCCGCGGTCATCGCGGGACTCCAGGCGGTCGGGCTCACGGCCAAGCCCAGCTGAGTTGCCGGCACCGGCACGGGCACGGGCACGCCGAGGTGGTTCGAGGGCTTCGACGACGCCCGGACGGTGGACGACGTCACCCCGAACCTCGTCCACGGTGGTGACGGCCCACCACTGCTCCTGCTGCACGGCTACCCGCGACCGCGCCGACCTCGACGCGGGCCGACGGTTGGCGTGCCCGGTCCTGGCGCCGCGGGGTGCCACGGGCGACATGGGGTCGGCGCTACGCCGTCGTCGACGAGTGGCGGGCATGGCCGCCGTCGAGGCGGTCAGCGCGGAAGGGACGACGTTGACCCGGGACCTGGGGGGACCGCATCGACCGATGAGACCCGGACCTGCTGCACGAGGCGCCGCGCACGACGCCGGTGCGCCGGAGCTGACCGATGCGGTGCTCGCCGCGCTCGACTGAGCGGCCACAGCCGCATCCGGGAACCGTCCGGTCACCGGCGGCCGCGCGCGCATCCGGTCCGGTCACGTCAGCGTGCCGCGACGTCGAAACGGTGCGGCATCTGCCATCATCGCGGTGGAGGCAGGTCCGGCCGCGTCCCGACGGCCGATCCTGGTCGCAGCGCTCACGAAAGGCCCGACATGCCCACGGTCACCCTGATCACGCTCGGCGTCGCCGACCTCGAGCGGTCGGCGGCCTTCTACACCGCCCTTGGCTGGCACCGGTCGACGGCGTCGGTGGCCGGCGAGGTGGTCTTCATGCAGGGCGACAGTGTCGTCCTGTCGTTGTACGGCCGCGACGACCTCGCCGCGGACGCCGGCGTGGCGATGCCGGCCACGGAGCACGCGGCGCCCATCTCACTGGCCATGAACGTGCCCTCTGAGGCGGATGTGGACGCCGCGCTGGCCACAGCCGCAGCCGCCGGCGGCCAGGTGGTCCGGTCGGCGTACCGCACCGACTGGGGTGGCTACATCGGCTACGCGGCGGACCCCGACGGGCACCTGTGGGAGTTCGCCCACAACCCAGGGTTCCGCCTGCTCGACGATGGCCGCGTCGTGCTGCCGAAGGGCGGGGCGGCCTGACCGCCGGCACGACCCGGCAGTCTGCTATCGTGGAGCCGTTCATATGCCGAAGGAGGCATGCGTTGGCCAGGCCGCAGCGGCACCGCATCCACCGTCACACGCAGGCGGCGGGGCGGACGGCCGGCGGACCACCGACCGTCTTCGCGGTGATCGGGGATCCCACCCGCCGCCGGATCATGGAGCTCCTGCACGAGCGCGAGCGCACGGTCGGCGGGCTGGTCCTCGAGCTGAACATGGCCCAGCCCGCGGTGTCCAAGCACCTGCGGACGCTGCGGGAGGCAGGTGTCGCAGCCGTCCGGGCAGACGGCCGCCACCGGTGGTATGCGCTGCGCAGCGCACCCCTCGAGGAGCTGGGGTCCTGGCTCGACGGGTTCGGCGCGCGTTGACCGCCGACCGTCAGACCGCACGATCGTCGCTGGGGAAGCAGAGCACCACCGTCGTGCGTTGGCTCCCCGGACGGCCGGGCCGGACCGCGTGGGGAGCCGAACGACCACTGTGGGTGATGGCTCCCCGGAGCGTCGACTCAGTCCGCGTCCCGGACGTGGACGAGGGCGGTCTTGTAGGCGCTGAGGGGCAACGTGCCGGGCGCGACGACGGTCGCCCCGCGAGCATGCACAGCAACGTTGTCTTCCCCGTGCCGTTCGCCCCGACCAGCGCCACGCGCTCGGGTCCACGGAGCCCCAGGTCCACTGGCCGCCGCCACAGCCGTACCGGCGAACCGTTGGAGTCAGCCACCGCGCGTTGGGGTCAGCAAGGTCGCCGACGTGGACCCGGACCGTGCCGTCGCACAGCTCGGCGATGCGGTCCGTGTGCCCGAGCAGTGTGCGGTCGTGGCCGACGACCACGAGCACGCCGCGGTAGGCGTCGACGGCCTCGTACAGTCGGGCGCGGTGACGACCGTCGAGGTTGTCGGTCGGCTCGTCGAGAAGCAGCACGTCCGGCGGATCGACGAGCAGCCGGCCAGGGGCGAGCAGCACCGACTCCCCGCCCGACAGGCGACCGTGCTGTCCAGGCCGACGTGCGCGAGCCCGAGCCGATCGAGCGTTGCGCGGGCGCGCGCGTCGACGTCCAACGCACCGACGAGGATCTCGAGGTGCTCCGCCGTGACGTCGCCCGCTTCGACCCCACACAGGGCATGGCGTTGTGTGGCCACGCCGAGCACGTCGTCGACCGGCCGGTCCGTCTGCGGTGGGAGGTGCTGTGGCAGCAGGCCGACGCGACCGTCGGCGCGGACCCGGGCGGATCGGGATGCCACAGGGACGCTCGTCCGGGTTTGGCGCCGCCCGTCCGCCGAGGTGACGACGACATCCGCGCACGCTGCGCGGGTGGCTGTGACCTCAGCTACGCATGTCTGCGGCGCCAATCAACGACGGCCGGAGGATGGCAGGATACCGCACTGTGCCGCGCGACGGAAGCGTCGGCGTTGGTCGCAGAGGGTTGGCGGCGACGGGGAGCACGCCGACCCGCCGGCCCTCAGGGATGCACGTGCAGGCGGACGACGCTGCCCTGTGCCGACGAGCGGACCTGCACGATGTCACAGACCTGGTTGACCATCCACAGACCCCGCGGGTCGTGCTCCTCGTGGCCTGGCACCACGCGGCCGATGAAGGGATCGGTGATCACCCCGGCGTCGCGCACCTCGCAGACCACGGCGTGGTCACGCCAGATGCGCACATCGGCGCCGCCGCCTGCGTACAGGAGGCTGTTGCTCGCGATCTCGTTGGCAGCGAGCACGAGATCCTCGACGCGGGACTCTTCCAGGCCCGCGGCGGCCGCCTGCTCGGCGACGAACGTCCGGAACTGCTTCAGCCGACCCGGTCGCAGGGTGAAGGCCACAGGCGGAGCCAATGGCTCCGGCAGCGGCGCGTCGAGCACGGAACTCGTCGCGACCTCCGGTCCCTCATACAGGTCGCTGGCAACATCGTTGTCGCCCTGGACGATGAACGGATGGCTGCGTCGGGCCCCGTCGACGACCGCGGGGTCCAGCGCTCCGATGTCGTAGGGACACCGGAGCCAGAAGTCATCGGCGGCGGCGAACGCGACGTTGAGCAGCGCCTCCATGTGCTGGGCCTCGACCAGGTCGTCACGTCCGCGGGCCGTGGTGATCGGCTCCCCGACGCCCCGCAGCGACGTCGACGGATGGGAGTCGACGAACGCACGCCACTTCGGGATGATCCGCGCGGGGTTGCGTCCCACGTCGCCCATGTCCGCGAGTTGGACCATGTCCGCATCGGCCAGGTCGCGCAGCCATTCGATCTTCTCGGCCGAGGCGACCACGAGCGTCGGCTCACCCGCCGCCATGGCATCGGCGAGGAACGCCGACACCGACGCGTGGAACTCGTCGGCACCGTCGTAGAAGAGCGCGTCGTGGCGATAGGCGCGCGGTCTTGTCGTCGAGGCCGCGGAGGGCGTCACGAGGAACTCTTTCAGCCGCCTGCTTGAGGTGTGTCGGAAGTGTTCCCGGTCCGCACCGACCAACCTACGTCGCCGACGGATGCGACGGGGCGGTGCGCAGTGTCAACGTAGGGTACGACGGAGGCCGGCACCGAGCACGTCCACGACGATCGCCAGCCGATCAACGCCAGGACGACGGTGAGGACCGCACCGTGGTCGAAGGCGGCGAGCCGCGTCGTCGACATCCTCAAGGACCGCTGGACGGCTTCGATCGGCTTCGCCGGAGGTTGGAGGCGACGGTCTGACGCGGGTGGCGCGCGACGACGGTCCACAGTGCGGGCTCACGACGCAGCCGGCGAACCGACTGCGATCGGCTCGCATGATTCGCGGTCACATGGCTACGATGAAGGGCCGTCGACAATGACGGGGACCGGCGCATGCGCTCCGACCCCCGTCGACGTCAGCACGCTGTAGGAGCGACATCATGTCCGCAAGGCACGGCTGGTCGCGGCACCGGGGGAGCCGTTGCTGATGGTCGAGGATGCCAGGATGCGCAGGAACCGGGCGGGTCCACGGGTGCTCGTCCTCCTCGCCCTGCTCGGTGTACTGGCGACCGGCTGCGCCGAGCTCACGGCGACGGAGCTGCGGCAGATCGAGCGCAGCGGGACCTCACTGCGACCGCTGCTGGACCCCGATTCGCTCGCGATCCCCGGGACCGACACCGACGATGTCATTGAGGCCCTCGGCGATCCCTACGAGACCGACGAGACCAGTCCACCTCAGGATCAGCGGCCGGGCACGGTCATCACGATGCGCTACGAGGGGCTGGAGGTCGTCGTCCGCGAGCTGCGCGAGCCGACCCGCGAGTTCATCTCGGACATCACGATCACCAGCAGCGAGTACGCCACGAGCCTGCCCTTCCGGGTGGGCGCCTCCCGCGGCGAGATCGAGGAGGTCCTGGGCGAACCGGCGGAGGCCCGGGACGATGCCGAGAGCTCCGAGAATACCGGGAGCCCGACAGGCACGGAGGCCGTCTACGCGCTCACCGACGACGGGGACCGCTGCATCGTCACCTACGAGGGCGACCGAGCGTCGCGCATGCGGTTCACGTTCTCGTAGGTCGTGCGGGCGGTGGGTGCATGGTGATCGGGACGTGACGGGCGCTCATCACTACATCCTTACATCTCTGCGGCTGTGAGGGTATGCTCGCTACGTGTCCGACCTGGATCACGAACACCCGATCGACGCGGCGATGGTCGCGGCGGCACGGCAGCTGGTACTGTCCTCGGCCGCCGGTGAGCGTACCGCTGACGCGTTGCGCCTGCTGGCCGATCCCGTCCGCGTGCGCATCGTGTCGGCCCTCCACGCTGCCGGCGAGCTCTGCGTCGGCGACCTCGTGCTGGTGCTCGACGTGAGCGACTCGTCGGTCTCGCACGCGCTGCGCCTGCTGCGCACCGCCGGCGTGGTGCAGAACCGACGCGATGGGCGGGTCGTCTACTACCGTCTCACCAACACCTGGGCGCCCCGCGTGCTGGACGTCGTCGCGACCGACGACCCGGCCGCCCGCGGGGACCGGTGAGCACGGTGCTGGCCGCCTTCCTGTCGTCGTTGACCGTGGCCGCCGCCGCGGCAGTCGCGACGGCGGCGTGTGTGGTCGCGGCCCGCCACACGTCGCCGTACCGCTCGACCGCCCCACAACGCGTCCCGGTGCTCGGCGGACTGGAGCCCAGAACGCACGCCTGGAGCCGGTTCCACGTCCGCTACTACCCCATGACCCTGCTGTTCATCGCCTTCGAGATGGAGATGATGTTCATGTACCCCTGGGCGGTCGTGTTCGTCGAGGAGGGTGTCAAGGCGCTCGCCGAGATGGGGATGTTCCTGGGGATCCTGTCGGTCGGCGTCGTCTATGCCTGGCGCGAGGGCGCGTTCCGATGGCAGTGACGCCGCACGAGGTGGGCGTAGCGGTTGCAGCCGGCGCCGACGCCTGGGAGCCCGTGCAGGACCTGCGCGGCGTGCCGGGGGTCCGGCTGGCGGCCTCCCCGCGCCACGCGACCGTCCTGCTGATCGCAGGCACGGTCTCCGACGCCGACCGCGAGGCGCTGCACCGCGTCCACGATCAGCTCCCGCGCCCTCGCGCCGTCGTCGCGTGGCGGCCCGCGGAGGCCGCGGCGGAGGTGCCTGCACAGACGGTCGCCGGCGACGTCGCAGCGCTGGTCGACGCCCTCCACGAGGCACAGGCCGCGGTGCTGGCGACACCCGAGCGGGGCGCGGACGATCTGCTGCCCGACACCGAGCCCAACGAGTGGCGCGGCGTCGGTCCGTTCGGACAGGGTGGCGAGGGGATGATGGGCGGCGCGCCCTACGGCCGTCCGATGGCGATGACCGGCGATGACCGTGACGGGCTGGCGCTCGACCAGCTCAACCTCACGCTCGGCCCCTTCCTCGATCCGCTGCCGGGCGGCTGCCGGCTGAAGGTGACGCTGCAGGGCGACGTGCTTCGAGAGGTCGAGCTGACCATCGCCGCAGCTCACAACAGCAGGTTCCCGCAGCCGGACCGGAGGGACCTGCGCACCGCACGCCACCTGCTGCGCCGGACCGCGCACGGATTGCACGTGGCCGGCCTCGACGCGCTGGCGGCACGCACAGCGGCACTCGCCGGCCGGGTCGCCGACACCGCGGACCGCACGGCGCTGGTCCGCGATGCCCGTCGCCTCGAACGGCGCATCCGACGCAGCGGGCTGCTGTGGACCCACCGGGGCGTCGGCGCGATGGACGGCGTCGACGCCGCGGATCGTTGGCGGGCCCGCCTCGCGTCGCTGGTCAGCGCACTCGATGGGACTGTTGTCACGCCAGCGGCGCCGGAGGACCAGGCGACGATCGAGACTGTGCTGACCGGCATGACTCTGGGCGACGCCATGGCCACGCTGGCGAGCGTGGACGTACGAGCGCAGCAGCCGGCAGCGGCGGTGGCGTCATGACCGAGGTCACCGCGCTGTCACCGGCGCCGGCGGTGGCGCTGGTCGCGGTCGTGCTCGCCGTGGGCGCCTACCTGGTCGCCGTCGCCGACCGCGTCCTGTTCGCGCTTGTCGCCGGACAACGGTCGACCCTGGCGACGACCGTGACTGCGCCGGCGCGCGAGGCAATGGCCCTCATCCGACGGCAGCCCGTGACCACAGAGGCGCCAGACACCATCCTACGGGTCTGGGCGCCCGCCGCGTATGCGGGTCTGGCTGCGATGACACTCAGCGTCGTGCCGCTGGCTCCGGGCGTGGCCGTCGCCGATGTGCGGACCGGCATCGTGGTGTTCGGTGCCGCGGAGGCTCTGGCGATCGTCGCGATCTTCCTGCACGGGTGGGCGCCGAACTCGGCGCTGCCGCTTGTCGCCGGGTACCGCCTCGTCGGTGTCGCGCTGTCCTATGAGCTGCTCAGCATGTTCGTGCTGATCGCAGCAGCGCTGCCCGCCGAGTCGCTCTCGATCGGCGCGATCGTGGCGTCGCAGCAGTCGGTGTGGAACGTCGTCCGCCAACCGCTGGGCCTCCCACTGTTCCTGGTCGTGGCGGCCGGCGTCACCTTCACCGGTCCGCTCGGCGTCGTCGACGCCACAGACCTGGCGGGGGGCGGTGCGACGGAGGCCAGCGGCGTGCCGCGGCTCGTCTGGTCGGCCGCCCGTGCCGCCATGCTGGTCTCCTTCGCCACGGCCGCGGCCGCGGTGTTCCTGGGCGGCTGGTTCGGTCCGGTGCTGCCCGGCGCCGTTTGGATGGCGCTCAAGACCGCCGGCGTGGCGGTCACGGTGCTGGCTGGCAGGCACCTGCTGGCGCGCGTGAGCCCCGAGCGCTTCGTGCGGGTGGCATGGACCGTGCTGCTGCCGCTGGCGTTCGCCGATCTTGCGATCGCGGGGGTCGTCTCGCTGTGGTGACCGTTGCGTTCGCCGTCTTCTCCGCCGGCGCCATCTGGACGGGCTGGCGGGTGTTCCGCACCGACTCAATGGTGCGCGCATCGTTCCTTCTGCTCGCGTCGTTCCTCAACGTCGGCGCGATCCTTGTGCTGCTGCTGGCCGAGTACCTGGGAACGGCGTTGGTCTTCATGATGACCGTGGAGATGGTCGTCATGGCGCTGTTCATGGTGATGTTCATGATGAACCCCGCCGGCCTGAACCCGATGAACATGGTCCACCAGCCGCGTGTCGCGATCGCCGCGGGCGCGCTGACCGCCGTCGGCCTCGGCGTCGTCGCCATCGCAGGCGACTTCCCGGACGCACCTGTCGATCCGACCGCCACGACGATCCGCGCCCTGGGCGTCGAGCTGCTCGGCCGGTCAATGCTGGTGTTCGAGACGGCCGGCGTGACGTTGCTGGCGACGATGATCTGCGCAGTGATCCTGTCGTCGGCGCGTGGCCGGTTCGGCGATGACGACCACGGTTCGATCGCCCCGCCATTGGAGCCCGGCGGCGACCACCGCCCCGAGGACGACCTGGTCGCCGACGGTGGCGACGGACACGAGCACATGCATCACGGAGGACACTGATGCCGCGCCACGCACGACACACGACGTGGGGACGCCGCTCCGGCCCCGCGTTGGGGGACGTCCCCACCGGACGGTGGCCGCGCGATCTGGGGACGCCGCGCCGGCCCCGGGTTGGGGGACGTCCCCGGACGGGCACACGCGCGAGCGGGTCGAGGTCGAGAAGGTCGGCGACATGACGCTGGCCACCGTGCTGCTGGTCGCCGCGGTGCTCATCGGCATCGGCGCGTGGGGCGCGCTCGCCCAGCAGACGTTCGTCATGATCATGATGGGCATCGAGCTCATCGTGAACGGCGCGATCCTGGCGAGCGGCGGTCTCTGGGCGTTCGCGGCCGGCGGCGTCCCCGAAGGTCAGGTGCTGGTGATCGTCGCCATGGTGGTCATGGCGGTCGAGATGGCGATCGGCTTCGCGCTGGTCATCGCCGTTTATCGCGCGCGCCAGGCCGACATGACCGAGGGCATCTCGTCGCTGAAGGGCTGAGCTGATGCTGCTGACCCCAATCTGGCTACCGGTCGCCACGGGCGTCGTGCTCGTGCTGTGGCGCGGCGGCTCACGTCGGCTGTTGGGGCTCGCCGCGATCGCGTCGCTGACGGTCACGTTGGCCGCCGCGGCGTGGGCCGCAGTGTGGCAGCCCTCGGCGTCCGTGCCGTGGGGAGGTGGCCTGACGCTGCACCTGGGCGTGAGCGGGATGAGCCGGCTGCCGGTCGTGTTCGTCCCGCTCGTGGCGCTCGCCGTCACGGCCTACGCCTCTGCGCACGAGGAGCGGCCCGGGCTGTCCCGCCTGGTCGGGCTGCTGGTCGCGTTTGTCGGCGCGATGGAGCTGATCCTGCTGGCCGATGATCTGCTGTCGCTGCTGATCGGCTGGGAGCTCGTGGGCGCGGTGTCGTGGGCGCTGATCTCGCATGAATGGCGGACCGATGCGCCGGCGCAGGCTGCACACGCCTTCAACGCCACGCGCGCCGGTGACCTCGGCCTGTTCCTCGCCGCGGGCGTCACCTTCGCCGCGACGGGAGGTCTGACCTTCGCCGACGTGGCAGCGGTCGAGGGAGGTGCCGCCCATGCGCTGGTCGCGGGCGTGCTGCTGGCCGCGGTCGCGAAGTCGGCGCAAGTGCCGTTCTCGCCGTGGCTGTTCTCGGCGATGGCGGGACCGACCTCGGCGTCGGCGCTGCTGCACGCCGCGACCATGGTCGCGGCCGGCGCCTACCTGCTCGCCCGGCTGCAGCCGATCCTCGACGGCGTCGGTTGGTTCGGGCCGACCACGATCACCGTCGGGCTATTCACCGCGCTGGCGGGTGGCGTGGTCGCCGCCGTACAGGACAACGCAAAGAAGCTGCTGGCCGCGTCGACGTCAGCGCAATACGGGCTCATGCTGGTCGCCGTCGGCGCGGGCTACCCCGCGATCGCCATCGCCCACCTCGTCGCGCACGGGCTGTGCAAGGCCCTACTGTTCCTGTCGGCCGGGGTAGCGATCAGCGCGGCCGGCACGGGCGAACTCGCCCGCATGGGACTGGGCAGGCAGCTACCTGCCATGTCCTGGCTGACCGCCACGGGTGCGCTGGCACTGGCCGCGGTGCCCCCGCTGGGGATGGCGTGGACCAAGGACGGTGTGGTCGCTGCCGCGGCGCACGACGGACCCTGGCTCGCCCTGATCGTCCTGCTCGCCGGCGGGCTCAGTGCGTACTACGCGGTGCGGTTCCAGCAGCTGGCCTTCGGCCGCGCCCGTGACCGTCAGGACGCGGCGCTGGTCCACCGGCCAGGCACGACCGAGCACCTCACGGTGGGCGCGCTCGGGATGCTCGGGATCCTGCTCGGCGTCCTGTGGCTGCCAGCAGGTGAGCAGGCGCTCGCCGCTGTGACCGGTGGCACGCTTCCACCGCGCGCGCCGTGGGAACTGGCCGCATCGCTCGCGACGATCGCGGTGGCCGGCTACAGCGCGGTAGTCCTGGACCGGCGCGGGCGCCTGGCACGTGCGGCGCTGACACCACGCAGCCGGATCGCCGGTAACTGGCTCGGTCTGCCCGCAGCGACCCATGCGGCGGTGGTGACGCCGGCACTGGCGGCCGCGCACACCGCCGCCCTCTTCGACGATGCGATCCTCGACCGCGCCGTCCGCGGCGTGGCCGCCGGGGGCGTGGCCGCGGCCAGCATCCTGCAGCGTGGCGACGACCGCGTCGTCGACGCCGGTGTGCGCGGCGTCGCAACACTGACCGCGTGGGCCGCGCGGATGCTCGACCGCGTCGCCGAGCTCGGCCTCGACGGCGCCGTCGTCGGCCTGGCACACCTGGTCGGCGCCGCCGGCCGTGACAGCCGCATGGTCCAAAGCGGCCAGACCCACACCTACTACGCCCTCATCGCGGTCGGCACGGTCGTGCTGGTCGTGCTGACGGCCATCTGGAGCGCCTGACGTGCTTACGCTCGTCATAGTCATACCTCTGCTGGGCGCGATCGCGCTCATGACCCTCACGGCCCTGGACGAGCGCGGGTCGCACCTGCTCGCCGCGGCCGCAGCCACGCTCCCGCTGGTGCTGCTGGTCGCGTCGTGGCTGCGCTTCGAGACCGGCAGTGATGCGCTGTTCCAGCAGGTCACGGACGTCGACTGGATCCCGACGCTGGGCGTCGGCTGGCGGATCGGCGTCGACGGGATCGCCCTGGCGTTGGCGTTGCTGACGGCGCTCCTGTTCGTCGCCGCGGTCGCGTACCCCGTCGACATGCGCGGGCGGCACCGCCAGTACCGGGCGTGGCTGTTGTTCCTGCAGTTCGCGTCGCTCGGCCTGTTCCTCACCGTCGACCTGCTGATCTTCTATGTGTTCTTCGACCTGAGCCTGGTGGGCATGTACTTCCTCATCGGTCGGTGGGGGCACGGTGACGCGCGCGCGTCCGCGCTCAAGTTCTTCCTCTTCACCCTCGCCGGCTCGCTCGTCATGCTGCTCGGCTTCCTGGCGCTCTACCTGGGCACCGATCCGCTGACTTTCGACATGCGCGAGCTGATCGCCCAGCAACCGCTCGCTGGCACGGGTGCGCGGGCGACGCTCGCGGTGCTCGCGATCCTGTTCGGCCTGGCGGTCAAGACACCGCTGGTGCCGGTGCACACCTGGCTCCCACCCGCGCACGTGGACGCGCCCGGGCCGGCGTCCGCGATCCTGGCCGGCGTACTGCTGAAGATGGGTACCTTCGGCATGATCCGCATCCCGCTCGCGATGGCGCGCGACACGTTCGCCACGGTCGCCCTGCCGCTGGCGGTCATCGCGGTGATCAGCATTGTCTACGGCGCGCTGGTCGCCATGGGCCAGGGCGACCTGAAGCGCCGCATCGCGTACACATCGATCAACCACATGGGCTACGCGGTGCTGGGCATCGCAGTGGCCGGCACCGCCGCAGCCGGACAACAGGCGGCCCGGAACCTCGCCATTACCGGTGCGGTCGTCGAGATGGTCGCCCACGGGCTGATCACCGGCGCACTGTTCCTGCTGGCGGGGTCGGTGTGGCAGCGCACGGAGGACTACCGGCTCGACCACTACGGCGGCCTCGCGTCGCCCGCACCCCGCTTCGCGGGTGCCACCACGCTGGCGGCCTTCGCGAGCCTGGGCCTGCCCGGCCTGGCCGGGTTCATCGCGGAGTTTCAGATCTTCGTTGGCACGTTCGCGGTCTACCCGGTCCTCGCCGGCATCGCCCTGCTCGGCGTGCTCATCACCGCCGCGCTGTTCCTGCAGATGCTCCAGCAGCTGTTCTTCGGCGAGACACCCGACCGCCTGACATCCTTCGCCGACCTCGGTGCCCGCGAGACCGTCGTGCTGGCCGTCCTGCTCGCGCTGGTGGTGCTGATAGGTGTCTGGCCCGCCTGGCTGCTCGACCTCGTCACCCCCACCTCAGGGCTGCTGCTGGACGTCGTGACGCGCGCCGGGTGACCATGAGCGGCATGGGCTCGATGGCCGTCGGCCACCTCGGACCGGAGCTGGCGCTCGTCGCCGGTGCGGTCGTCGTCGTGCTCACCGCCGCGTTCCTGCGGCGGCGGAGCCAGTGGATCACGACGCTACTCGCCCTGGTCGCGGTCGGCGTCTCGGTGGGCTGGAGCCTGCGGCTGGCGATGCTCGAGCCGGTCCTGACGTTCATGGGCGACTGGGCCCTGGACCGCGTGACCACCGGCGCGGAGCTGACGGTCCTGGCGGTCACGGCGGTCACCCTGGCACTCGCGCACACGTGGATGCGCAGCGACCCACGGGCGGGCGAACACCCCGCCGTGGTGCTGTTGTGCGCCACGGGCGCCATGGTGCTCGCGGGCGCCGCGGACACCATGGAGATCATCGTCGGGATGCTGCTGGTGTCGGTGACCGGCTACACGATGGCCGCCTATCACCGGCGGTCGCCGGCCGCGGTCGAGGCTGGCATGAAATACTTCCTCATCGGCGCGCTGACCAACGCGGTCTTGTTGATCGGCGTCGTGCTGCTGTTCGGTCTGACCGGCACCACGAGCCTCGACGGTACCGCGACCGCGCTGGCCGGAGGGGACCCCGACAGGGTCGTGCTGCTCGCCGCCGTCAGCGCGATCGGCGTTGGGCTGGCCTTCGAGATCGGCGCGGTGCCGGCACACGCATGGGTGCCCGATGTCGCCCAGGGCGGACCGGCGCCCGCTGCGGCGTTCCTGACCGTCGTACCCAAGATCGGCGCCGTGGTCGCGCTGGGCCGCGTGATGCAGGTGGTGCCCACAGGGGTCGTCGACTGGCGGGTGTTCGTGGCGCTGCTGGCAGCAGCCACGATGACGTTGGGCAACCTGGCGGCCCTGTGGCAGGACGACCTGCGTCGGCTGCTCGGCTGGTCGTCGGTGTCGCAGGCCGGCTACGCGCTCATGGCTGTCGTCGTGCTGGACCGCAGCCCGCTCGCCCCGGGAGCGCTCATCTACTTCCTGGCCGGGTACGCGGTCGCCAACGTCGCGGCCTTCGGCGTCGTGGTCGCGCTGCGGGGACGCACCCGCCTCGACGACTACCGGGGGCTCGCGGCCCGCCGGTCCGCCCTGGGCGCGGTGCTGGTGGTGGCCCTGCTGTCGCTGGTCGGCATCCCGCCACTCGCCGGCTTCGTGGGCAAGCTGACGCTGTTCACGGCCGCGATCGGGGGCGGATACGCCTGGCTGGCGGTCCTCGCTGTGGTCAACACGGTGGTGTCGCTGTTCTACTACCTGCGGGTCGTCGGACCGATGTACTTCGAGGACGACACGGTGGCCGACGAGCCCGCGCCGCTGCTCGGCGCGTGGGCGACGACCGCGACGATCACCGCCGGTGTCGCCACGGTCGTGCTCGGCCTCGCCGCCGGCCCGGTGCTCGACGTCCTGACGTCCGCCCACCTGCTCCCCTGACCCACGCGCGGAGCGCTGGCTCACCGATGAGTTCCCACGGTCGCGTTCGTCGTACAGACTGGACCCGTCCCACGACCGTCCCGGCGCCCGGGGTGACGATCCGGGACGTACAGACCACGAAGGAGCATGGATCGATGACTGACGTACGGGTGCTGGTCGGGACGAGCAAGGGCGCGTTCCTGCTGACGGCGGGCGGCCACCGACAGGACTGGGAGGTCACGGGGCCGCTGTTCGGCGGCTGGGAGGTCTACCACGTCGCCGGGTCACCGGCCGATCCGGACCGGCTGTACGCGTCGCAGTCGAACGGCTGGTTCGGACAGATCGTCCAACGGTCGGACGACGGCGGCACGACGTGGGAGCCGGTCGGCAACGACTTCAGCTACGAGGGCGATCCGGGGACGCACGAGTACTACGACGGCTCGTCGAAGCCGTGGAGGTTCGCGCGCGTGTGGCACCTGCTGCCATCGGTCGAGGACCCCGATACGGTGCTGGCGGGCGTCGAGGACGCGGCGCTGTTCCGCAGCACCGACGGCGGCCACTCGTGGTCGGAGCTGCCGGGCCTGCGGACGCACGCCTCGGCGTCGTCCTGGGCTCCTGGGGCGGGCGGGTTGTGCCTGCATACGATCATGCCCTGGCCCGACGACCCAACGAGGATGCTGGTGGCCATCTCGTCGGCGGGGGTGCTGTCGACCGCCGACGGTGGCGCGACCTGGCAGCCGGCCACCCGGGGGCTGCGGTCCGAGTTCCTGCCCGAGCCCGAGGCCGAGGTCGGCCACTGCGTGCACAAGCTCGCGCGACACCCGTCGCGTCCGGATGTGGTCTTCATGCAGAAGCACTGGGACGTGATGCGCTCCGACGACGGCGGGATGTCGTGGCGTGAGATCAGCGGAGACCTCCCGACCGACTTCGGGTTCACGATCGACGTCCACGCCCACGAGCCCGACACCGTCTACGTGGTGCCGATCACCAGCGACGAGCTGCACTACCCACCGGACGGACGCCTGCGGGTGTTCCGGTCCCGCACCGGTGGCGACGAGTGGGAGCCGCTCACCGACGGGCTGCCGCAGTCCGACTGCTACGTCAACGTGCTGCGTGACGCGATGGCCGTGGACGCGATGGACCCGTGTGGCGTGTACGTCGGCACCACTGGCGGACAGGTGTACGTCTCGCCTGACGGCGGTGAACACTGGGCGCCGATCGTGCGCGACCTGCCGCGCGTCCTCTCGGTCGAGGTGCAGACGCTGCCATGAGTGCGCAGGAGGCCGGGGCGGCGGCCGAGGACACGAGGCGGCCAATCCGGATCGTGGTGCCCCAGCAGCTCCGCACGCTCGCACGTGTGACCGGCGACGTCGTCGTCGAGGTCGCCCGGCCGGTCACCGTCGAAGCCGTCGTCGACGCGCTCGAGGTGGCACACCCGGCGCTCGCGGGGGCGATCCGGGACCGTGACACCGGACGGCGCCGGGCGATGATCCGTATCTACGCCGACGGCCTGGACTACTCCGACGCCTGGAGCGACACCGAGCTGCCCGACCCGGTCCTCGAGGGACACGAGCCGCTGCGCCTGGTCGGCGCGATCGCCGGCGGCTGACCGGCGCATAGCACCGCGCGGCGGCGTCACCGCCGATCGGGTTCGTGCGCTCGCGGGTCGGCGGTGGATCGACCACCCATGCCGGTGCGCAGCGCATCCAGCAGCTCGACCTCGACCGGATGCGCCGCCAGGGGTGGCGTCGGCCCGGCCGATCCGTCGGCGATGCCGCGCAGGACGGTGCGCAGCGCGGTCGGACCGTCGTGACGCGGGGTCCACCCGAGCTCGGCGCGGGCGCGGGTCGAGTCCAGAATCGGGCAGCGAGCCGCCAGGTCGAGCCACCCTCCCTCGAGCGGGTGCAGCCGCAGCCGCCAGGCCACATCGATCCACCACCGCGCAAGGGCGAACGGCACCGGGACGGGACGCGCGCCGAGCAGGTCGGCGACATCCCGAGTGGACAGCGCCTGGTCGGTGGCGACGTTGACCGCACCGCGCACGTCGCTCAGGACGGCCCGGAGGAACGCGTCGGCGACGTCATCGGCGTGGACCGCCTGGAAGTGGACGCCCGACAGGTGCGGCATGACTGGCAGCACCCCCGGCCGCAGCAGCAGCCTGGGCAGCAGCGGTCCGGCGAAGTAGCGCTTCTGCGACGCGGCGGCCTCGGTCTGGAAGATCAATCCCGGCCGCAGGCGCGCGACACGGGTGGTGGGATTGCGCGCCTCGAAGTCGTCGAGCATCCGCTCGACGTACGCCTTCTGGCGCGAGTACGCCGAGCTGGCGATCCCGTGGGTCGGCCACGTCTCATCGACGGGGTCAAGCGACGACCGCGGCGAGTAGGCACCGACGGACGACGCGACCACCAGCGCGGGCACGCCCTCGTCTGCCACCGCGGCGAGCATGCGCGCGGCACCGGCAACGTTGACCGCCCACTGGATGTCGAGCGACCTGCTCGGTTGGATCAGCCACGCCAGGTGCACCGCGGCGTCCGCGCCTGCCACGATCGGCCGCAGGTCCGCGCCGGTGACGTCCGCCACCACCATCCTCGCGCCGGCGGGCAGTGCTTTCGCGTGACGCCGAGCCACGACCGTCACGTCATGGACGCGCGGCTCGGCGGTCAGCGCTCTCGTCAGCGCCAGACCGACGTTGCCGGTGCCACCGATCACGACGACACGCATGGGATCGGACCTAGCTGGGATTCCGTCGAGCAGGCGCGCCCTTGATGCCGAGCCGCTCGTGGGTGGCGCGCATGCACTCGTCCATGACGACCGTCAGGCCTGCATCCTCGGCCAACCTGGCAGCGTCCTCGGATCTGATGCCCAGCTGCAGCCAGAGCACGTTCGCACCGATGTCCACAGCCGCCCGGGCGATGTCCGGTGCCTCTGACGCTGGCCGGAACACATTGACGACGTCGACGTCCCTTTCGAGCTCCCGCAGTCCATCCGCGGCCTTCCGACCCAGGACCTCGTCCCGTGCCGGGTTGACGGGGATCACCCAGTACCCCTGGTCCTGTAGGTACGCAGGAACCTCGTGTGCATCCTTCTGCTCGGATCCCGAAGCACCGACGACCGCGATGGTCCGTGCTCTCTCCAGGATCTCCCGCAGCCGCTCGTCATCGCCGACCGGCATCGGCACTCCTCTCGTCGCTCATGCCAGCACCAGTGCCCAGCGCCACGACGCACAACCGTGCGCACGTGGCGATGCCGACGGATCGATGACAGCGATCAGGCCAGATCGTGATTGAGCACCCACGGAGCGGGCACCGTGGGGGCCGCTTCCCGGAGCCCGAAGCGCACAGAGGTCCTCGACCTGCCCCCGGGGTGCGGCTGATCGAGACGACATCACGACCGTCCGCAGAGGAGATTCCATGCCAACCCAGAACACCATCGCCCGCAGTCTGCATGATCTCGGCCTTGCCGGTTGGTTCGGCGGCTCGCTCATGGGCGCCGTCGGCCTCAACGGCGCGACGGCGCACCTCGACGACCCGACCGAGCGAGCCCGCGCCGCGAACGCCGGGTGGGACCGCTGGACGCCCGTCAACGGCGCCGCGATCGTCGCCCACCTGCTCGGGGGCGCCCAACTGGTCTGGAACAACAAGGGGCGTCTGGCCGTCCAGCGCAAGGCACGCTGGGTCAACCTGGCCAAGGCCGGCCTGACCGCCGTCGCGTTGGGCGTCACCGCCTACAGCCGGTGGCAGGGCCGGCAGCTGGAGGACACGGCCGGGGACGCGGAGGTTCCCGTGCGTGACGCAACGACGCCCGCACCCGGAACACCCCCACGCGCGGCGAGGGCGCAGCGCCAGCTGACGGCGCTGCAATGGGTCGTCCCCGCGTCGACGGGGGCGTTGGTGGTGCTCAACGCCAAAGCCGGTGAACAGCAGCGGCCGGCGGCCATCGTGCGCAGCGCGATCCGTTCGCAGATCCAGGCCTGGGCCAGGCTCGCGGCGTCCGCCGCCTCGTCGGCGGCCCCCGACGTCGACGTGCCATGGGCCAAGGTCGGCGGAGCGATCATCGGACTCATGGCGACGCGGCGCGTCCTGCGCCGCCGGCGCGGCCGCGTCCGATCGGGCGTCACGACGGCACGCGACATCATGACGAGCGACGTGATCACCGTCGCGACCACCGACAGCGTGACGACGGCCGCTCGCCGCCTGGCCGACGGTGACATCGGCTCGGTCCCGGTCTGCGACGGCGACCGCCTGTCGGGGATGTTGACCGACCGCGACATCGTGACCCGCGTCGTCGCGAACGGCACGGACCTCGATTCGGTCACGGCGGGCGAGATCGCCGGCCGTCGGGCCGTCACGGTCGACGCCGACGATCCGCTGGGCGAGGTCGTGACGACCATGGCGCGCCACCAGATCCGTCGCCTGCCGGTCGTCGAGGACGGCCGCCTCGTCGGGATGATCAGTCAGGCCGACGTCGCGGCCACCGGCGACGACGACGTCACCGGGCGGCTCGTCGAGCTCATCTCTGCCGACCACTGAGCCCGTGAGACACCCAATGGGGGCCTGTGGTGAGCGATCCGCAGCACGACACGCGCGGCGGGGTCGACCCGATCCCGCACGCTGACGGCCAGCGGACCACGCGGTTCGGGCCGCGTTCTTCGAGCAGTGCCGTCAGCTGCGGCACTGGCCACGCGAGCAAGCCGACCGGACCTGAGCTGACCGAGCGACACGAACCGACCGGTCCGACGACACCTCCGGGCCGCACCGTCCGAAGGAGCGATCAGTTCGATGAAGGCAGTCACCTGGCACGGCACGCGCGACGTCCGCGTCGAGACAGTCCCCGACCCGGTCATCCAGGAGCCGACCGACGCCATCGTGCGCATGACGACCACAGGATTGTGCGGCTCGGATCTGCACCTGTACGAGGTGCTGGGCCCGTACATGAACGAGGGCGACATCCTCGGCCACGAGCCGATGGGGATCGTCGAGGCCGTGGGCGCCGAGGTCGATCGCCTGGAGGTCGGAGACCGGGTCGTCGTCCCGTTTCAGATCGCATGCGGCGACTGCTTCATGTGCGACCGACAGCTGTACACCCAGTGCGAGACCACCCAGGTCCGCGACCAGGGATGTGGCGCCGCGCTGTTCGGATACACCAAGCTGTACGGCTCGGTCCCCGGCGCGCAGGCCGAGTACCTGCGCGTCCCCTTTGCCGACGTCGGGCCGATCAAGGTGCCCGACGGCCCGGCCGACGATCGCTTCGTCTACCTGTCGGATGTGCTGCCGACCGCGTGGCAGGCGGTGGCCTACGCAGACGTCCCCGACGGCGGCAGCGTCGCCGTGCTCGGGCTCGGTCCGATCGGTGACATGGCGTGCCGCATCGCGATGCAGCAGGGTGCGGAACAGGTCATCGGCGTCGACCGCGTGCCCGAGCGGCTGGCCCGCAGCTCGGCGCGCGGAACCACCGTGCTCGACCTCGACGCGGCCGACGTCGGTGCCGCGGTCCGCGACCTGACCGGAGGGCGTGGCGTCGACGCGGTGGTCGATGCGGTCGGCATGGAGGCGCACGGCTCACCGGTCTCCAAGGCAGCGCACCAGGCCGTCGGTCTGCTGCCCGACGCCGTCGCCGAGCCGATGATGGACCACATGGGCGTCGATCGCCTCCACGCGCTGCTGACCGCCATCGACATCGTGCGGCGCGGGGGCACGGTCTCGCTGTCCGGGGTGTACGGCGGGCAGGCGGATCCGCTGCCGATGATGACGATGTTCGACAAGCAGATCCGGCTGCACATGGGCCAGGCCAACGTGCGTCG
Source organism: Euzebyales bacterium (assembly GCA_035461305.1). Taxonomy (NCBI): domain Bacteria; kingdom Bacillati; phylum Actinomycetota; class Nitriliruptoria; order Euzebyales; species Euzebyales bacterium. Next base: position 47,841 of record DATHVN010000179.1, read on the forward strand.
CTGGGTAGATGACATCCTGCCGCTGCTCAGCGACGACGACCCGCTCGGCGTCGACGGCTTCGCGACGCACCACGTCCAGCTCGACGACGCACCGGTCGCCTACGAGACCTTCCAGCAGAAGGAGGACGGCGCCGTCAAGATCCTGTTCCGCCCCTGACGGACGCGGCGACGCCGCGCTCGTGGCGAGGCGGCGCCTCACCGCTCGCCTGGTACGCGACGTCAGCGCAGCATGGTCTCGACGCCGGCCAGGTCGGTGACGAAGTCGTCGTAGGCTGCCTGCCGACGCTCGGCGGGAACGCGCAGGATCGAGGACGGATGGACCGTGGCGGTGACGCGGTAGCCGTCCCGCTCGAACACCTCACCACGCTGCACGGTGACACGGAACGACGAACCGAGCAGCGCCTGCGCGGCGGTCGCGCCCATCAGCACGACGACGTCCGGGTCCACGGCGCCGATCTCGCCCTCCAGCCACGGCATGCAGGCCCCGACCTCCTCGCGATTCGGCTTGTCGTGGATGCGCCGCTTCCCACGGCGGGTGAACTTGAAGTGCTTGACGACGTTCGTCACGTAGGTGCGACCACGCTCGATGCCGGCGTCACGCAAGGCGTCGTCGAGCACGCCACCAGCCGGGCCGACGAACGGTGCGCCCTGCAGGTCTTCCTGGTCACCGGGCTGCTCGCCGACGAGCATGAGATCGGCGTCGGTGGGTCCCTCACCGAACACGGTCTGCGTGGCGTCCTTGTACAGGTCGCATCTGGTGCATCCGGCGGCATCGTCGCGGAGCGCTCGCAGATCGGTCGCCGCGGTCACGACGCCACCTGCATGGATGCCGGTCGTTGGCCCATTGCACACCCACCTGGCAGGGCCGGGGTCGTCACGGTCGACGGCGACCTCGGATCGGATCCCCCTACCCACTCGATCGAGCGCACAGTCGTCGCCGACGCGCCGCAGATGCCGGCACGATGGCCAATCCGCGCCCACCATGCCGTCAGCACGTTCTACGATGCGCCGTGGGGTGACGTGTGACCACTGACATGATTGACGCCGGCTCATCGCCACAGGTTCGGGATCGGGGTGGCGCAGTCTGCGTACTCGAGCCCGGTCCCTACCTCGAGGTGACCATCGAGCCGGGCGCGCACGAAGACGCCGAGCTGCACCTCCATCCGGCCGGGCAGGGCTTCTGGATCGCACGCATCGCGGCACGGCTCGGCGCCGACGTCACACTCGTCGCGCCGTTCGGGGGCGAGACCGGCGGGGTACTCGAACGCCTCATCGCGCACGAGGGCATGCGCACGGCCCTCGGTCGTGACCGAAGGCGCCAACGGCGGCGTCTTCCACAATCGTCTCGCAGCGGACAGAGCGGCGATCTCGGTGCCCGGGACGCAGCTCGCGCGGCACGACCGCGGCGACCTTCACGGCGCGGCGTTCTCATCGGCGCTCAATGCCGAGGTGTTCGTGCTCGCCGGCACGTGCACCCCGGTCCTCGACGCCAGCCTGTACGACACCTCGCACACGACGTCCACCGCAACGGGGTCACGGTCATCGCTGACCCGTCGGGGGATGCTGTCCGCCGCGCTTGCGGGCGGCATCGACCTCCTCAAGGTCAGCGACGACCAGTTGCGCTCGGACGGCTACATGTCGGGCGAGGACCGCAATGACATCCTCCGCGCCATCGAGGACGTGCGTCGGGCCGGCGCGGGCAACGTCGTCGTGTAGCGCGGCCGAGCTCCGAGCACCGCCGCCATCGATGACCACCTGTGGGAACCTCGCGGACCTGACGTCGAACCCGTCGACAGCCACGGTGGCGGTGACTCGATGACCGGCGCGCTCGCCACCGCGCCGGCCGCAGGCGACTCCTACGACACCGCCGTCCGCCTCGCGATGGCGGCCGCAACCGCCGGAGTCCTGCGCCATGGACTTGCGTCGGCTCGTCGCGAGGACATCGAACGACTCGCCGAGCGGGTCACGATCACCCACCTCACATGAGGCACGCTCCAAAGGGACGGCGCCCCGACCAACGTCGCGTTGCAGCGACATGGGACGACGATCCATCGTCGCGCAGCATGGTGGGCCTCGAGACTGAACACGACGACCGCTTCGCCACCTACGAGTGGCTGACGCACCGTGTGGCGGTCGTCGTGATGACGCTCGTGGTGCTGGGCGGCGCACTCGGGGTCTTCGGCTTCGGTCCACTCGCGTCCGCGACGCGTCGCGGCGAGGGCTTCACCGTCACCTATGAACGGTTCGCGCGCAACGGTGCCCCACTGCGGCTGACAATCGAGCAGTTCCGGCCGGGCTCGCCGCGTGTGTGGATCGACGATGCGGTGCTGGAGGCGATGCAGCTTGAGCGGGTGGTGCCCGCCGCCGCAACCGAGCGACGCACCGCTGCCGGCGTGACGTTCGGCTTCGACGGCCCGGACACGGCGGACGGGACCGCCGCGTTCACACTGACCGGCGACGACGTGGGCATGGTCCGCGGTCGGGTCGGCCGTTCCCCGACCGACGCCGTCCCAATCTGGATCCTGTTGTATCCGTAGCACCGGGAGTCACCCCATGGATGCGATCGCGCGCGCACTGGCCGTCTACCTGTTCCTGCTCGTCCTGTTCCGCGTGTCGGGGAAGCGCACCCTCGCCGAGGCCAGCAACTTCGACTTCGTCTTGTTGCTCATCGTCGCTGAAGCGACGCAGCAGGCACTGCTCGGCGACGACTTCTCGGTGACCAACTCGATCCTGATCATCACCACGTTGTTCCTGACCGACGTCGCCGCGACCTGGTTGAAGAACCGCTCCGACCGGTTCGACCGGTTGATCGACGGGCTTCCGGTGCTCCTGATGGACCGGGGCGCCGTGCTGCATTCCAACCTCGACGAGCACCGGATCAACGTCAACGACATCCTGGAAGAGGCACGACGCGACCATGGACTGCGGTCGCTGGAGGACATCGAATACGCAGTCCTCGAACGATCTGGCGACATCTCGGTCATCCCCAGAACCCAGGAGCGGGCCTGACGTCGATTGCTGGCAACGGCGGCCGGCGACGCCGGTGAGACCGGACGCGGGGGTCACGGCTGTCGTCGTTCTCCGGTCGTGCCGCGGGTACCCGGACCGGTGGACGTTCCTTCCCACCCCGACGTGACCACGTGGACCGCATCGCAGACGCCATCGGACGAGGGTTGCTGGCCGGGCTCGTCGGCACGGGGGCCTGACCGTGTCGAGCACACTCGAGGCGAAGGCGCGCACCGGCAGGCAGCACCGCACCCGCCGACGCCGCCCGTGCCACCGCCGCCATGGCGTTCGAGCGGCTCAGCGCTCGCGGCGGAGCTGACCGCACGGCGATTCATGAGACGGTCAGCGGGAAACCTGGGCCCCCCAGCCACACCTGGAAGGAGGAACGGCATGCCGGCCGACAAGGAAGACCTGCCAGGCACCATCCAGCGGTCACCGAAGAGTGCTCGGCGCACGTATGCGAAGGCGCTGGATTCCGCGCACGAGCAGTACGACTCTGAGGATCGGGCGCACCGCGTGGCCTACGCCGCAATCAAGCACACCCACGAGAAGGTCGAAGACCACTGGGAACCCAAGGAGGTGTCCGGCCCCTCCCACGAGCGCGCCAGGCACCCGCGAGCACGGCAGAACGAGGGCGAGACCGCCGGCGGGGTCGACGTCGCCGGCCACACCAGAGACGAGCTCTACGAGCGGGCCAAGGACCTCGACATCTCCGGCCGCTCGTCGATGAGCAAACAGGAGCTCGGCGAAGCGATCGCCCGCGCCCAGGACTGACGCACACCCTCTCCACGACGTCAGGTCGTCCGATGACCCAAGGGAATCCTCCGCAGAGCCAGTCCCAGCCAGGCAGGCAACACGAGATGCGACCGCAGCCGGAGTCGGCCGGGCCACATCGCGGCTGCGCACGACTTGAAGGCAGGACGGCGATCATCACCGGCGGCGACAGCGGCATCGGTCGCTCCGTCGCCGTGCTGTTCGCCCGCGAGGGCGCGAACGTCGCCGTCGTCTACCTCGAGGAGCACGACGACGCCGAGGCAACGGCCCGGATGGTCGAGGACGAGGGAGGCCGCTGCCTGCTGGTCTCGGGTGATGTCGGCGACGAGGCGTTCTGTACCGAGGTTGTGCGACGCACCGTCGGGGAGTTCGGCCGGCTCGATGTCGTCGTGAACAACGCCGCGGAACAGCATGTCCGCGACGACATCACTGACATCTCCTCGACGCAGCTGGTACGGACCTTCCGCACGAACGTCTTCGCGATGTTCCACCTCGTCAAGGCCGCCCTGCCATACCTCGGCGACGGCGCGTCGATCATCAACTCGACCTCGGTCACCGCGTACCAGGGCAACCCGATGCTGGTCGACTACTCCGCGACCAAGGGAGCGATCGTCGCCTTCACCCGGGCGCTGTCACAACAGGTCATCGACAGGGGCATCCGCGTCAACGCCGTCGCGCCGGGACCGATCTGGACGCCGCTGATCCCGGCGACGTTCCCGGCGAATGCGGTGGAGTCGTTCGGGACGAACACGCCCATGGGTCGCCCAGGTCAGCCCGACGAGGTCGCGCCCTGCTACGTCTTCCTCGCATCCGACGACGCCTCCTACGTCGCCGGTCAGGTGCTGCACCCCAACGGCGGCCAGGTCGTCAACGGCTGACGCTCGCCGTGCGCCGGGATTGCTGGTCGTCCTGGCAGGTCAGCTCTCCGAGGCGCTGAGGCCGGGCACGAGTTCGCCCAGGCCGCCAAATCGCTCGTCGAAGTTCTCAACAGTGAGACGGTCAGCGTCACGATCCCAACGATCTGGGGCACGACCACGATGAGTGCGAGCGTGCTGGAAACGATCCCGCCCGTCGTCAGTCCCAGGTTCTCACGCCTGGGATCGGTGTCGAGGCGACCGCGACGCCCGACGAGCACCCTGACGTCATCACCGGTGGCGGAGCCAACGAGTGACGCCGTCAGGGTCGGCCAGAGGCATCGTCCCCCTGGGAGTTGTCGTCGTCAGGTCTGGGACGATGAGAAGACGTCTCGAGCGGCGTCGCGTGCGCGGTCGAAGATTCCCGCAATCGGCCCGACGGCGGCGCGCACCTTCGGATCCTGCGGTGTATGTGGATGCGGATGGGTCGGCGCCAAGCCCTTCAGACGTTCGAACCCATCTGCCATCTGCACACGGCGGTCCGCGTCCAGGTGCTCACGCAACCGCGGAAACTCCTCGGCCTCCTCATGCTCGGCGTGGGCCAACACGTCATCGCGCAGCTGGCGGAACCGGGTGAGGAACTCCTGACTCGTCGGATCGATCTCCTCCATCTCGGCCATCAGCCGCTCAGCCTGGTCCTCCTCCTCGAGCACCGCGTTCGCGATCTGCTCGCCCCCTGGGATGTCGTCGCGGGTCGCGGAGTGCACGACCGCTTCCTCAGCGGCTTCGTGTCGCGCCAGCTCGCTGACGATGTGCCGGAACAGATCGCCACGTTGTTCGGTAGGTGTCGTGTCGAGCTCTCCGAACAGCGACCGGATCTCGTTGTGGTCGTCGGTCAACCGATCGACGATGTCCTGCTCAGCCATGATGGTCTCTCCTGGTCCTTGTGTATGGGCGTCACCGGCGTACCCGAGCGCCGGAGCAAGAAACGGCTGGTGCCCTGGTGGCGCGCACCCCACGGCCGCCGTGCCATCCCACGCCGGCCCACGAATCGGGATGTCGGCACGGTCCTCCCGCTCCACAGGCTCTGCATGTGCGGTCAGTCGCGGGGTAGATCTCGCCGGCGCATCAGCGTCCGGGCGGAGCGTGCGACGCACTGCCGGGCGGCAGCGATGATCACGACGACAGAGGCCGGTACACATGAACGTCCAACGCATTGATGGGCACCAGCGACGCCTGCTTGGCATCTACCTCAACGACCACCTGATGGGCTCCGTCGGCGGCAGCGAGCTCGCTCGTCGGTGCCTGAGCAACAACCGTGAGACCCCCCTCGGAACCTTCCTTGCACTGCTGCTCGAGGAGATCCTGGAGGACCGCCGCACGCTGGAGGATGTGATGGCGCGACTGGACATGTCGGTCGACTGGCGCAAGGTCGTGGTCGCGTCGGTGGGTGAGCGCGTCGCACGCCTCAAGCTGAACGGCCAGCTCTTCGGCTACTCCGACCTGAGTCGCGTCATCGAGCTCGAGGCACTCTGTGCCGGGGTGGCACTCAAGCGACGTCTGTGGCACAGCCTGCAGAAGATCAGGGACAGGGATCCGCGGATCGTCGATATCGACTTCGCGCAACTGGCCGACCGCGCGTCATCGCAACTCGAGGGCCTCGAACGACACCGGCTCGAGGCCGTTGAGCGCGCGTTCGTCGGCCAGCCTTGAATCGCATGGCACTGACGTGGGTTCGGATCCAGCCCGATCTCAGTTCGCGTCCACACAGCAGGTGTAGCTACGGGGAACGGAGCTGAGTCTGGGATCCGGCCGCCCACTCTTATGGCTGACGCTTGACTGAGTCTAGCGCTCCAATCCGCGTCGTCGAAGCGCCCAGTAGCACGGCGAACATTGTCAAGAGAAGCCACAGGTTCAATACAATGACGTCTGGAGGTGCACCATACGTCCTGTTGTACGAGCCGAAGCTGTTGACGAAAACGAAACGGCCACGAACACGATGCAGGCGATTGTGAGCAGTATCGCGAGAACCGGCGCTGACGAAGGTGCGTTGTTCCTCGGAGAACGCGACGTTGACTCCTCTGATGAGCCCATTCATGGCCGCTCGACGCGCTCCATACAACGCTGGCCAAGGCAATCACGACACCAAGCCCGAGTCTCCGACTCCGCGCCGCCGACTCGATCGGAGCGCTGACCACACGGGCGACGTCGTCGGACAACGAGCGCGTTACGTACTCGATCTGATTGGTCACTGTGTCCGAGACTGGCAACCAGCCCATAGATCACTATCAATGCGATGAGCACGGGGGATCAGAGCGACCCTCTGTGCCTGCGTCGACCTCAGGCCCCAGTGTCATCGTACTCGCCGAACGACGAAGCTACGTGGCCGGATCGCGGGACGTTTACCGACGCCTCCTCTGGAGTAGTCAGAAGATTACCGAGCGGGCCGAGATCGATGTTCAGATCCTCCGGCTCGAGCCCAAACTGATCGCGGAGCGCATCCATGGCCTCTTCGAGTCGCATCAGACCAAGGCCCAACTGTTCGACCGTCTCCTCTGGCAGGTCACCATTGTCGACCCGCCGAAGGGCTTGCCGCTCCATGAGTTGTCGCAGCAACTCCACGATGGAGAGCACCAATCGACCAAGATCGCGACCAATGTTATCCGCGTCCGTCTCGACTCGCGTTGGTAGGTTTGTCATGATCGATCCGCCAAGGTGTCGACCGAACTGATCAGTGCACGGAGTGACACATGCACGAGATCAACCCCTGCCAAGGAAATTGTGACGTCGCCCGTGAGTACCACACCACCGGCCAACAGCCGGTCGAGAAGATCCACCAGGGTCAGTTCGTCCGTCTGCGCGACGGTCATGGCTCATCGTCCAACGCAGCGAACGAGTATGGTGCCCACGGCCCAGTCAACTCCAACTGCAAGTGGCGATCGCTCCACTCCAAGACAGTCCGTTGGAAGGACGCGGTGCCCTGTGGCTCGACGAGATAGGCCGCATTGAGCATCATCTCGCTGCGACGGCCGGTCAGGCGGGGATCCTGAGGCGCGTGTACACGCGACGCCACGGCTGCATCAGACAGGCGCCGATGGAGATCGTCTATGGCACGAACTGCTGCTTCCCGCCAATCGTCGGTGCGGTCCCGCGTCGCACGGCGCCGGGCGAGATAATGAGTGCCAGGTCCAGTGCCTTCAGACACCTCGGGCACCGACTCGGAAGGCGCCGAGGTCAAGTAGGCCTTGACACCCCACTCGGTCCGTCCGCCGCGGATGCGGTCCAGAGCGTCACCAAAGCGCGCCGCGTTCCGCTCGAGCATGTCATGGACGCTGTGGTCGGCGATGTAGATGGTGGCCATGCGTAGAGGGACCACCGGGTATCGACGACTTGCCGCGTCTACCACCGCATGATGTGCTCGGGCGGTGGCTTCGAGCCACGGGAGCCGTTCGAGATTCTCCTTCAATGCCTCTTCCCCGAAGGTCTCCGCGTCGACGGAGCTGACAAGCGCGGCGAGTTGACCCGCGGACACTGCGCGTACCGGCCCCTCGCCAACACCGGGCAGTCCCACCAGGTCCGCATCTGCGGACAGCCCCAGATCGCCGACCACGTAGACGTAGGTGAGATCATCCGCCATCGGCTGCCTCTGCCCGGCGTTGCGGCGACGCGCTCGTCCCACGCTCGGCCGTGCGCGATGCCTCGAGCTCACCGATCCGCTCGCGCAGCCGTTGGTTCTCCAGCGACAGGTCGCGCTGACCGGAACTCAGGGTGGGATCGTGCTCCCACCAGTCGATGCCCATCTCACGCGCTCGATCGA
>DATHVN010000180.1 GCA_035461305.1 Euzebyales bacterium
GCCGGTGACGTCGCCGTGCAGTCGCACGCCGCGTCGCTGCGCCAGCGGCCGTGCCGCGGCCACTGCCTGACGTACGAGCTCGCCTGGCGTGATCTGCTGCAGCTGCAGGTCAGATGGCAACCCTTCGACGCGGGACACCACTGCGAGGTCGTCGACCAGTCGGCGCAGCCGCGCGAGCGCCTCGGCCAGCGTGCGCCACGTTGCCGGCTCGGCGGCCACCACGCCGTCGTCGAGCCCCTCGACGTAGCCTTCCAGGGTCGCCAGGGGTGTGCGTAGCTCGTGGGCGAGGTCGGCGAGCAGCCGGCGGCGGGTGGCGTCGGTGTCCTCCAGTGCGGCGGCCATGCGGTTGAAGCTGCGGGTGACCTGTGCGAGCTCGTCGTCGACCGGCGGCACCGGCACCCGCGTGTGGTAATCGCCAGCAGCGACGCGGCGGGCGCTGTCCGCGAGCCGGCTGACCGGTCGGGCGATGCGCCGCGCGACGTACCAGCTGACCGCGAACGCGGTGACCGCTGCGGCGAGCACGGCCACGCCCAGCGACAGCAGCAGTGCACGGGCGAACGCCTCGTCGAGATGCGCCGCGGCGCTGTCAGACAGCGGCCCGAGCGCGGCGCGGACGTGGCTGCGAAACAGGCTCGGGCCGGCCAGCACCGCCACGGCGGCCAGCGTCGTGGCGCCCACCGCGATCACCACCGCATGCGCGGCGAGCAGCCGCCGCGCCAACCCCGACGGCGGCCGTCGCGTCATCGTCCGGCACCCATCCGGTACCCAACCCCACGCACCGTCACGATCACGTCGGGGTTGTGCAGCTTGCGCCGCAGGTTCCCGACGTGCACGTCGATCACGTGCTCGTCACGGTACTCGGCCGTCCCGCGGAGGCGGTCGAGCAGCTGGCTGCGTGACCACACCATGCGGGGGCGTTCGGACAGCGCGTCGAGCAGATCGAACTCCGTGCGCGTCAACTCCACTGGTGCTCCGTCGGAGTGGACCTCGCGTGCGTCGGCGTCGATCACGAGATCACCGAACCGGCGGACATCACGGCTGCGTTCGCTGCCGCGTGGGCGGCGCAGCATGGCGTGGATCCGCGCGACCAGCTCCCGCGGTGAGAACGGCTTGACCATGTAGTCGTCGGCGCCGACCGACAACCCCACGACCCGGTCGACCTCCTCGGCCTTGGCCGTCAGCATGATGATGTACGCGTCGCTGAACGTGCGGATCCCGCGGGCGACGTCCAGCCCATCCAGCGCCGGCAGCATCAGGTCCAACACGATCACATCGGGGGCCTCCGCACGCGCCGCCTGCAGCGCCTGAAGCCCGTCGAACGCCTCGACCACGCGGAACTGCTCACGTTCCAGATACGACCGCACCAGATGCACCAGCGGCCGCTCGTCATCCACGACCAGCACCGTCACCGTGGGCCCTGCATCCATCACGGCCATTGTCGCGCCGCACCGGCCACGGTGCGTCGGTCGTGCGGCCCCGCGTAACGCGAGCGGTCCCCCGGGGGTCCCGTCGACCCGGCGACCTGCACCCCAGCGTCAGTTGCGCAGACTTGACGCGATCTTGATCTTGCACGCGGGTGAACTTGATCCGCACCGGCGACAGTCGTGGTGACCCGCAAGCAACAGGAAGGCACCGACGTGACCGACGTGCAGACCGACCGGTACACCATCCGCGCCCGTGTCCATGTGGATGTGGCAACGACCGAGCAGCGGGTCCGCGACGCACTGCAGGATGAAGGCTTCGGTGTGCTCACCGAGATCGACGTGCAGGCGACGCTGCGCGACAAGCTCGATGTCGACGTGCCCCCGTACATGATCCTGGGTGCCTGCAACCCCCCGTTGGCGCACCGGGCGCTCGAGGCCGACCCAGCCATCGGCAGTCTGCTGCCGTGCAACGTCGTCGTCCGCGCGTACCCGGACGGCGGCAGCGAGATCATCGCCGCCGACCCCATCGCGATGCTCGGGCTCGCCGACGCGGAGGATGTCGCACCGATCGCCCGGGATGCCGCGGAGCGCATCCGACGGGCCGTCGAGGCTACCGCCCGCAGCTGAGCTCTCGGACGGGACGCGTCACACCACCTCGGCGGCAGAGGCCCCGGGCGGACGCCGGCGAACCGCCGGTCGTCGTCCGAAGCGCCGCAGTCGCAGTGAGTTGGTGACCACGCTGACGCTCGAGAAGGCCATCGCGGCGCCAGCCACGATCGGCGACAGGAACCCCAGCGCCGCGATGGGGATGGCGAGAATGCTGTAGCCGAACGCCCATCCGAAGTTCTGGCGGATCGTGCGCTCGGTCGCGCGCGACAGTTCGATCGCCGTGGCGACGCCGTCCAGATCGCTGCGCATGAGGGTCAGGTCGCTGGACTCGATCGCCACGTCAGTGCCGGTGCCGATCGCGATGCCGAGGTCGGCCTGGACGAGCGTGGGCGCGTCGTTGATGCCGTCGCCGACCATCGCGACCGAGCGGCCGTCGGCCTGGAGGCGGGCGATCTCGTCCTGCTTGCCGTCGGGCAGCACCTCCGCGAGACGCGGTCGATGCCGACTGGGCGGCGATGGCGGCGGCGGTGCGGTGGTTGTCGCCGGTGATGATGGCGGTCTCGATGCCCATGGCGTGCAGCCGCGCGACCGCGGTCGCCGCGTCGTCCTTGACGGTGTCGGCGACCGCCACCACGGCACGGACCTCGCCCTCCCAACTGACGACGACCGCCGTCCCTGCCGTGGTGCTCGTGGCGCTCCGCGGCATCGTCGAGCGCCTCGGGCAGCTCGAGACCTACCTCGGCCAGCTTGCGGGTGCCGACCCAGACGGTCACGCCCTCGACGTCTGCGCGCACACCGTGTCCCGCGACGGAGGTGAATGCCGTCGGCCGCTCGACATCGAGGTCTCGACCACGGGCGGCCGCGGTGATCGCCCTGCGGTCGGGGTGGCGGATCGCGAGCTGCAGCGCGGAGGGCGCGCCGGCGGAGGCGGCGATGACCGCGACCCGGTCGACGTCGAGGGTGTCGAGCAGCGCGGCGTAGGTGTCGGCCTGCAGCGCCGGTGCTGCCCGCGGCGGCAGGGTCGAATGCAGGTAGCCGAAGCGCGACGGCACGATGATGCGGTAGCCGTCGGGGACGTGGCACGCGACGTTGCGCAGCCCGGCGTCGACGCCGCCCATCACGCCGTGGATCACAAGGACCGGTGGACCGCTGCCGCGGTCGGCGTACTCGGCCGCCCCGTACGGCGTCGCCACGATCGACGAGTCGAGGGCCGCGAGGCGTTGGCGGGCGGCGCGCATGCCGGCCCAGAAGCTGAACCTACGCCGAGCTGCTGTCATGATCAGCGGACCTGTGTCGTCGAGCGCGGCGGCGGTCTCGAAACAGCCGGCTCAGCGTGGCGCTGAACCGCGCCGCGAGCGCGCCGTCGACGACCGCGTGGTCGAAGCTGAGCGTCAACGGCGGCAACTGACGCTCCTGGAGCTCACCGTCGACGAACGCCGGTCGGTGGAGGATGCCGCCGACGGTGACCATCAGCGTCATCGGCGACAGTGGGATACCCCACCCGCCCGCGTCGAACATCCCCAGCGAGCTGATGCCGACCGGCGGCGCGAAGCGGGCGGCTGCCGCCGGCACGCGGCCGGCCGCACGGAGCGCGAGTCGGCGGATGACCCCGGGCCGACGGCGTAGGCGACGTCGGGGATGGTGCCGTTGCGCCAGCGGCGAACCCCGTAGCGGAACCACGCGACCGACCGAGCCACAGCAGCCCGTGGCGAACGGCGCCTGCAGACCGACCGCACCACCTGGCGGGAGTTCGCCGCGACCGTCACGACCCTGCTCGAGCAGCCATGGCCCGCCACCACCTGATCGACGATCACCTCGCGTTGCTCGCCGGCCGTCTGCCGG
>DATHVN010000181.1 GCA_035461305.1 Euzebyales bacterium
GGAGGCAGACCCTGCTCGACCGCGTCGGGGCGACGGCGGGGACGGCGATATCCAGTCTCAGTCCCAGGGCCGTTCCGGCGGGGCGTCGTCGTCGCTCATTGGTGGTGTCGCGCCCGACGGGCACAGCGCCGCGCACATGCGGGTGTGCAGCCCGGTCATGCGGTGCACGCGGAGCACCTCGAGGATCTGTTCGGGCGACGCCCTGCGTCGCGTCTGGTCCAGATCGACTGGCACGTCCCGGTCCAGGGTCATCAGGGCGACGTTGCGACGGAACACCGAACCATCCGAAGCGAGATCATCGATCAGTGCCTGTCCCAGCTCGGGTCCCAGCACACTGCGGCACCCGATCCGGTCGGCCACGGCCTCCTCGACGGTCGTGTAGGCCCGCAGCAGCGCCGCCGCCTTCTTGGCTCCGATGCCGGTGATGCCCGGCAGGTTGTCCGACGCGTCGCCCCGCAGCGCTGCCAGTTGCAGGTACTGCGCAGGAGCGATCCGGTGACGACCGCGGAATCTGCGCGCGGTGATCCGCCGGATCGGCTGCTCGCCACCGCGCACCTGCAGGACCTCGGTGCGGTCACTGACCAGGCCGAGGACGTCGCGGTCGGGTGACGCGACAACGCAACGCCAGCCCGCGGCCTCCGCGGTCACGGCGGCCGACGCGACGACGTCGTCGGCCTCGAGCCCCGATGCCACGATCACATGGGCACCCATGTCGGCCGCGATGCCCGGCAACTCGTCCAGGGAGGCCGCCAGGTCGTCGTGCTTGTCGGGTCGCTGCGCCTTGTACCCGGCGTACAGCGCACGGCGCCTCGAGTGCTCCCGGCAGTCGAAGCCGATCACGAGGCCGTCATAGTCGACCTGGTCACACACGACCGAAAGAAGCGCGAAGAACCCGTAGCGTGCTCCGCCCGTCGTCGCGCCGTAGGCGTGGAAGGCCCGGTGGACCAGCGAGTCGCCATCGACCGCGAGTAGGACCGGACCGTCAGCGGCGGGTTCCGAGGGGACCGGCCGAGGGACAGGCGGCGTGACCGGGTCGACGACGGCGGCAGCCGCAGGGACGAGGTCGGCGTCGAACAGCGCGAGCGACTCGGTCACGAGGTCGGACCGGCCTCCTCGAGGTCCAGCGCCACCGAGTTGATGCAGTAGCGCTGCCCGGTCGGCTGCGGCCCGTCGTCGAACACGTGGCCGAGGTGCCCATCGCACGTACCGCACACCACCTCAAGGCGAACCATGCCGTGGCTGCGGTCGATCTCGGTGCGTACCGCCTCGTCGGACACGGGCTCGTAGAAGCTCGGCCACCCCGTAGCCGAGTCGTACTTCGTGTCCGACGTGAACAGCGGGGTGGCGCAGGCCGCGCAGCGGTAGACGCCGTCGGCCTTGACGTCCCAGTACGCACCGGTGAAGGGACGTTCGGTGCCCTTCAGCCGCAGCACCTGGAACTGCTCGGGGGTCAGCTGCGCCCGCCAATCCTCGTCGGAGCGCTCGATCCGATCGGCCATGGTGATCCCCTTCGTCGGTCAGGCTGCCGGGACGACCGTGACCGGCAGGCGGAAGCGGTGTTGGAATTCGGTGTGGAGGTCGGCGTCGAGCCAGCCCGACTGGACCCTCGGCAGGGTCGCCAGCATGATCTCGTCGGCCTTGAAGGTCCGCAGCGCGTCGGCCGCGGCGCGCATCGGGTCCGGGTCGCCCACCATCCCCTCGATCTCGATGCCGGCATCCCGGAGCCGGGCGACCGCCTCGTCGAGCCGGTGCTGCGCCAGCGTCCGCCCCGACAGATCCTGCTCGCGTGGGTGGGGGACGTCGCCGACGGTCTGGAACCACGAGTGCTCGCCGGTCACCGGCGACTGGCGGACCGCCGGCACCACGAGGCGGAACGTCACATCACCGGCCGCGGCCTTGTCCGTGAGCGCCTGCTGGAGCCGCTGCGCACGCAACGCTGCGCTGCCGACCACCAGCACTCGTCGTGGTGCGTCCCGCTTGTCCTCGACCAGGTCCGGGTACAGCGGCTTCTGCTGCCTGGCCCGCGCGTAGCGGACCGGGTTGACCGTCTCCGGATCGACGCCGTGCTCGGACATGAGGTGGTCGTTGTACTCCGAACTGGTGCGGAAGCGCAGCTCACACCGTGGGCACTGGTGGATGGCCATGAAGTTGCTCTCCTTCGGGCACTGACGCTGATGATGTGAGGCGTGCCGCACCTGTTGCCTTCACGATACCGAAGCACCGGGCACGTGGCTGGGCGCCCAGTCAACCTACGCCCGGAACTTGCCTTCGAACGCGCAGGGACACACACTGCCGACGGATGGGAGACGTCCACATCGACGCCGTCAGCGACCCCGCCTCGTGCCGCGTGGTCGAGGACATCCAGCGTGCGGCGTGGGGCATGGCGGACCGCGGAGTGGTGCCGGCCGAGCAGATCCGGGCGGTGATCCACAACGGCGGCCTGCTGCTGTTGGCAACCGTCGACGGCACGGCCGTCGGCTTCTGCTACGGCTTCGTCGGTCTCGACGCCGGACGGCCGATCCTGTGCTCCCACATGCTGGCCGTCCTGCCGGAGGCGCAGTCGCAGGGCATCGGCCGCGCGCTCAAGCTGGCGCAGCGACAGCACGCCGCCACACGCGGCTTCACCGCGATCACCTGGACGTTTGACCCGCTGCAGGCCCGCAACGCCTATCTCAACCTGCGCCGCCTCGGCGCCGTGGCCAGCCACTACCACGTCGACCACTACGGACCGATGGACGACGCGATCAACGCCGGGCTGTCGACCGACCGGCTGCTCGCCGAGTGGGCGATCGACGCCCGCGGCGACCCGCGACTCCCGACGCCGACGGCCGGCGTGCCGTGGGCGCTGCCGCCCGCCCTGGATGCGGCCGAGGGTGTGCGACCGGGACGCCACGACCCGTCGGTGTTCGGGACCGGTGCCGCGCTGATCGCCATGCCGTCCGACATCGACCAGCTGCGACGCGACGATCCCGACGCCGGTCCGGTGTGGCGGACCGCATTGCGCACCGCCCTCGTCGCGGCCTTCGAGGCGGGCCTGACGGCTGTCGACGTCGTCCCCGATGCCGCGCCCGGCTACGCCGCCTACGTCGTGGAGCGCGACACGTGACCATCCTGCGCATCGACCGCGTCGACCTGCTGCGCCTCACGATGGCCCTGCGGCACCCGTTCGTGACCAGCTTCGGCCCCCAGCACGAGCGCGACGTCGTGCTCGTTCGGGCGCGTGCCGACGGCGTCGTCGGCTGGGGCGAGCTGGTGGCCGGACGGGACCCCGTCTACAGCGAGGAGACCGTCGCGTCCGCGCTGACGATCATGCGCGACCACCTGCTGCACCGCGTCCTGGGCCGCGACATCGCCGACCCCCGGCAGGTCGCGACGTGGTGGAGCAAGGTGCGCGGCAACCCGATGGCCAAGGCCGCGATCGAGATGGCCGTCTGGGACGCCTGGTCGGCGGCGACGGGGCGGTCGCTGGCCGCCGTGCTCGGCGGAAACCGCACGGCGGTGCCGGCGGGCGTCAGCGTCGGCATCGCCGACTCGACCGGCGCGCTGATCGACCGCGTCGCCGCGTTCCTGGATCAGGGCTACGCACGGATCAAGCTCAAGATCGCCCCCGGGACGGATGTCGAGCGCGTGGCCGCCGTCCGCGAGCGGTTCCCCCACGTCGCCCTGATGGCCGACGCGAACTCGGCCTACACCCTGGCCGACGCCGACCACCTGGCCGCCCTCGACGCGTTCGACCTCACCATGATCGAGCAGCCGCTCGCGCACGACGACATCATCGACCACGCCACGCTCGCAGCGCGGATCGCCACGCCGTTGTGCCTGGACGAGTCGATCCGGTCGGCCGACGACGCGCGCCGAGCGCTGCAGATCGGCGCCTGCAGGATCATCAACTGCAAGCCGGGCCGGCTCGGTGGGCTCAGGGAGTCGCTCGCGCTGCACGACTGGGGCATCGCGTCCGGCGTGCCGCTGTGGGTGGGCGGGATGCTCGAGTCGGGCGTCGGACGCCTCCACAACATCGCGCTGGCCAGCCTGCCCGGCTTCACTCTCCCTGGTGACACGTCCGCCAGCGACCGCTACTGGGAGGCCGACATCATCGACCCACCGGTCACGATCTCCGCCGACGGCACGGTCGCCGTCCCTGATGTCGTCGGCGTCGACGCGGTGATCGACCACGAGCGCCTGCGGGCCCGCGTGCATCACACCGAGTCGTTCGACGCCGCGTCGTTCGACGGCACGCCGGCCCCGACCGGCGGACGCGCATGAACTCGCTCGGGGCGCTGCGCGAGCGCACCTCGGCGATGGTCGACGAGCTGCGCCTGCTGGTCGAGCACGAGTCCCCCACCGGTGACGTCGAGCGGCTCGACGCGCTGGCCGACACACTGGTCGAGCAGTGGGAGCGGACCGGCGCGACCACTACACGCCACAGGGTCGACGGCGTCGGCACCCATCTCGAGCTGGTCTGGCCTGGTCCGCGCGGCACGCCCGACGACGCCGCACCGGTGCTGTTCGTCGGCCACTACGACACTGTGCACGACGTCGGCACGCTGGAGCGCAACCCGTGGCGGGTCGACGACGACGGGCGGGCGTGGGGGCCGGGCACGCAGGACATGAAGTCAGGGCTCGTCATCGCCCGCCATGCCCTGGCGCACCTGCTGGCGGCAGGCCAACCGGTGCAACGCCCCGTCGTGGCGCTGCTGACGGCCGACGAGGAGGTGGGCAGCCCGTCGTCGAGCGCCCTGATCCGCGAGCGCGCCGGGTCCAGCGCCATGGCGCTGGTGTTCGAGGCGAGCACGTCGTCGGGCGCGCTCAAGACCGCACGCAAGGGCGTGGGGCTGTGGACCGTCACCGCTCACGGGCGCGCCGCGCATGCCGGTCAGCACTTCTTCGACGGACGCAACGCAAACGTCGGGCTCGCTCGCGTGCTGCCGGCCATCGCGCAGCTCAGCGACGAGGCCCGTGGCACGACGGTCAACGTCGGCACGGTGCGCGGCGGGACCCGGGCCAACGTGGTCGCGGCGCGTGCCGAGGCCGTCATCGACGTGCGGTTCACCGCGCCCGAGGAGGCGCGCCGCGTGGCCGCTGGGCTCGCGGCGCTCACGACCTACGACGGCGTCACACTCGAGGTCGACGGTGGCGTGAACCGTCCGGCGATGCAGCGCACCGACGCCACGGCGGCGCTGTTCGTGCACGCACGGGCGTGCGCCCGTCGCCTCGGCCTCGAGCTCGAGGAGGCCGCGGCCGGCGGCGCCAGCGACGGCAACCTCACCGCCGACGAGGGCACACCGACGCTCGACGGGCTCGGTGGCGTAGGCGAGGGGCTGCACACCGACGACGAGTGGGTGCGCGTCGATTCGCTCCCCTGCCGCGCCGCGCTGCTCGCCGAGCTGCTGTCACGACCGGCGGAGCCGACGGCGGAACGTCGGGACACCACAGGCATCCCACGGTGACAGCGGTCCCCCGGCTGGTGCCGACCACCAGCTGGGACCATCGCACCCCACGGTGAGGACCGTCCCCGTGATGACGACGGGGGAAGACCACGTGGCCTTCCCCCGTCCACCCAGATCGTTACCGGGCGACGAGGCGCTGGAAGAAGTCGCGGTAGCGCTGCACGGCCTGGCGTAGCTCCTCGGTGGTCGGCTCGTTGCCCCCGTCCCAGCGCTGCTCCAGGTCCTGGCGGGCACTCGAGAAGCGGTCCGAGATGCGGGTCGTGACCTCACCGACCAGGTCGTCGGCCTCGCGGACGCACTGGCGGGGCTCGTCGATGAAGCGCACCTGGATGTCGTCCCAGCGCTGCTGGTAGGTCCCCCGGTCGTCAGAGCTCAGCAGCCCCTCGCCGCTCCACGCCGTGGTCGTGCCCGGTCCGGCGGCCCGGCGGCCCTCGGACGTCGGGTCGCGGTGGGTGTCGCGAGCGACGCGGCTGTCGGTCGTGGCGGCGCCCCCATCCGTGGGTACGGCCCGGTCGGTCGCCGCGGGGTCGGCCGGCGCGGCACCGCGGCGCTGGGCGTCGTCGGCGTGAGCGGCGCCACCGTCCGCGCGGACCGGCTCACCCTCGCGCACGTCGCGCTGCGCAGCGGGCCGGTGCTCCGTGTGCTCCAGACCGGCGTCGCGGCGCGCGGCCTCCTGCCCGGTCCGCGCCGCCTCGACGTCCCGCTCTCGGTGGTCGAGCTCGCCGGTCCGGTCGGTGTTCCGTCGGATGTCCTCTGTCATGACTGGCCACTCCCCCTGGTCGTCCTGGTCTCGACGATCGCTTCGAAGATCGTCCGGTAGTGCTGCATCGCGCGTCGCAGCTCGTCGGTCGACACGCCCTCGCGCTCGTGCCGGTCTGCGATGCGGTGCGCCTCGCGGTACGCCTCGAGGGTGTCGGCGTGCTCGACCGACAGGTCCTCGACCTTCTGCTCGAAGTGCTCCGTCGGGTATCCGCGGGCGCGCATCGCGTGGGTGATCAGCCGGTCGGCCTCACCCAGCGTCGCCTCGGGCTCGTCGACGAAGCGCCGCTGCACGTCTCGCCACGCCGCGACGTAGCGGTCGCGGTCCTCCGTGGACAGCTCTGTGATCTGCAGGCGTTCGAGTCGCTCGATGCGGCGCTCGAGCTCGCGCTCGGCCTCACTCGTGTCCGATGCGTGCGCCACGGCGCGGTCGTACTCGTCGCCGAAGCGTTCCCTGAGCCTGCGGCTGCCGTCTGCACGCCGTGTACGCAGTCCGGCCCAGGCGGCGATCCCCACCAGGGCCAGGACCACGATGATGACGATGACCCACACGTCCATGGCCTCTCCTCCGCTCCGGGCGCCGTCGCCCGTGAGCCGCGTCTGTCTTCCCCCCGGCGCGGGGTAGAAACGAGCCGCCACACGGCCGATCGGGTCAGGAGATGGTTTCATGGCATCCGGACTGCGCCGCGCAGCGGGAGGAGACAGGCGATGGGCAACGCGCTCGTGGTCTCCGTGCTCTACATCCTGGTCGCCGTCAGCCTGACGATCTGGCTCGCGGCCACGCTGTACCGCAACGGCCTCGAGCTGCTGCGCCAGCGTAACGACCAGCAGCCCCTGCTCGCGGAGGCGACCAGCCGGTTGCTGGTCATCGGCTTCGCCCTGTTCACGCTCGGCTACGCGTTCCTGCTGCTGCAGATCCGCGGTGAGATGACCGGAGTCGTCGCGCTGCAGTTCCTGATCCGCAGGCTCGGCATCCTGCTCGTCAGCCTCGGGCTGCTGCACCTGCTCAACACGTTGATCTTCCTGCGCTTCCGCCGGTCCCGCGCGGAGGAGGACGCGGCCGAGCGCGACAGCCGGCGTCAGTCGCGACGGTCGAGCCCGAGTGGCGACGAACCACCTAGCGAGCAGGCGCGCATGCGCCGGGGAGACCGATGAACGGAGCGATCGTCGTCTACATCGTGTACGTGGCGCTGGCGATCACGCTGATCTCCTGGCTGGGCGTGCTGCTCCACCGCGACGGGCGGATCTTCCTCGACGACGTGTTCCGCAGCCAGCCCGAGCTCGCCGCGGCCGTCAGCCGCCTGCTGGTGACGGGGTTCCTGGTGTTCACGCTGGGCTATGCGCTGCTGCTGCTGCGCATCAATGCCGGCGCGACTCCGATCGACGCCCTGCGCTCGTCGATCCAGCAGTTCGGCCTGCTGCTGCTCAGCCTCGGGGCGATGCACTCGCTGAACATGTTGATCCTGCTGCAAGTGCGGCGGCGGGCGGTCAACCGCCGCGCTGCCGCGTCCAGGTCCTCGGGGTCGGACCGGCGGTTGCGCGTCCTCGGGCGCTGACCAGGAGCGGGCGCTGCCTCGCGGTCACACAGGGGTCGCGATGATCACGCTCAGTGATAGCGATGCTGCGTAAGCCTGCACGCCCTGGCCAGGTGCTCCCGCCGTCAGCACACTTCGAGTTACGCAACGTGATACCGTACCATGGAGTATCAGACGTGGACCTCGTGCCCTCTTCCACACGTGGTGCAGGTTCGCGGTCACGACGACAACGGGATAGCGTTGCGCGCCATGGTGGACTCTGCCGCTTCGAGAGGAACACGTACGCTGCTGCAATCGTCCTCGGCCTGGACGCCGACGATGATCCACGACCGCGCGGTAGCGCTGCGTGACACCCTCATCCGGCACCGCCGGCAGTTGCACCGTCACCCCGAGCTGGCCTGGTGCGAGCACCGGACCGCGGCCTACATCGAATCGGTCCTGTCCAACCTCGGCATCGAGCACCGGCGCGTCGTGGGCACCGGCGTCGTGGCGGTCATCGAAGGTCGCGGCGCGCGGTGCGTGGGCGTGCGCGCCGACATGGACGCGCTGCCCGTCACCGAGGCGCCCGGACGTGACGGCTACCGGTCCGAGAACGAGGGCGTGGCACACGCCTGCGGGCACGACGCCCACGTGGCGTGCGTGCTCGGGCTGGCCGAACTGCTCGCCGGCCAGGCGGAGCTGCCCGGCACCGTCGTGCTGTACTTCCAACCGGCCGAGGAGGGCGGCGGCGGCGCCGAGCCGATGGTCGCCGACGGTGTGCTCGACGACCCGGCACCCGACGCGATCCTCGCCCTCCACACGGCGAGCAACCACCCCGCCGGCGCCGTCGGGTTGCGCAGCGGGCCGGTGACCGCCGCGGTCGATGACATCACGCTGACCATCCACGGCATCGACGGACACGCGGCGCACCCGGACCGCGCCATCGACCCGATCCCGGTCGCCGCGAACTTCATCACCAACGCCCAGCAGATCATCACCCGCGAGGTCGACCCGCTGAAGCCGGCGGTGATCACATTCGGCTCGATCCACGGCGGCACCCGCCACAACGTGGTCGCGTCGAGCGTCACGCTCGAGGCGACCATACGATCGCTGTACCCCGACACCAGGGCCTACCTGATCGAACGCATCCAGCAGATGGCGCACGCCGTCGCGTCGGCCAACCGCACGTCGGCGACGGTCTCGATCCAGCACGGCTACCCCGCCGGCTTCAACGACACGTCGCTGACGCGGCTGGTCGAGCGCGCCGCCCGGTCGATCTGCGGCGACGACTGCGTGGCCGTCGAGGAGCACCCGTCCATGGGCGCGGAGGACTTCTTCGAGTTCGGCAGCACCGGCATCCCGGTGTGCATGTTCCGGCTCGGCGTCGCCAACCCGTCGCGGGGCATCACCGCAGCGCATCACAGCTCGCACTTCGACGTCGACGAGTCGGCGCTGCCGGTCGGTGTCGCGGTCTTCGCGGAATCCGTCCGGCGCCTGCTGACGACCGACCCGCTGTCGGCGATCGCTCCGGACTGACAGCGACGTTGTCTGCGACTGCGATTGCCAGCCGAGTCGAGCTGCGGCGGGCGCCAACGCACGGTGCCCACTGGCTGGTCAGGGCAGCGGCACGCGCCAGGTGATCTCGGTGCCCCCGCCAGCAGCATCCGCGATGTGGATCGAGCCGCCTAGTCGTTTGGCGCGGGCACGCATGTTGGCAATGCCGCTCGTGCGTGCGCCGGGTGCGAAGCCGCGGCCGTCGTCGGCCACCTCGAGGCAGATGCCGTCGTCGACGCGGAGCCGCAATCGCACGTTGGACGCCTCCGCGTGGCGCGCGACGTTGGTCAGCGTCTCGCGGGCCACGGCGAGCAGATCGGGCGCCAGTTCATCGGTCACGGCCGCGTCCGCGGCCGGATCGATCTCACACACGGGAGTGAACCCGAGGGCCGCCTCAGCCAGGCTGCAGATCTCATCGATCTGGGTCGTGAGACGCGCCGCCCTGTCACGTCGGGCGTGGAGACCAGAGATTGACGACCGCAGATCCTGGATCGCGGCGTCGATCTGGCCGACAACGTCATCGAGACGCTCGGCGACGCCCTCGTCGACGACCTGTGGCAGCGCACCCGCCACGGTCAGCCCGGCGGCGAACAACCGTTGGATGACCAGATCGTGCAGGTCATGGCCGATACGATCACGCTCTCCGTAGACAGCAACGAGCCGGCGCTCGGCCTGGGCGTGCCCGTAGTCCAGCGCGAGCGCCGCCTGCTCGGCGAACCCCTCCGCGAAGTGGATGTCGTCACCGCCGAACGGCGAACCAGCCTTGTCGCGCGCGACGGTCAGCGTGCCCACGCTGCGACCGCGGGCGACCAGGGGGAAGCACATCGCCGGGCCGAAGCCGTCCACGTTGGCGAGCGGTTCATCGGCTCGGTCATCTGAGGTGAGGTCTGTCGTCGCGGCACGCCCGCTCGCAAGCACGTCACCGTCGACCGTGCCCTCCGAGGAGAACTGGCGGCCGCGTAGCCGTGCCGCTTGTCGACCGTCGGCGGCGACGATCGTCAGCTGCTGGCCGCCGTCGACGACGACCGCCACGGTGCCGATCTCAGCATCGGCGAGGTCGCGGGCGCGGGCGGCCACTCGCGTCAGCACCTGCGTGGTGTCGGTTCCGCGCAGCAGCGCGGCGGCCACGTCGCGCGTCGCTGCGAGCCACCGTTCGCGTCTCAGTGACCGGTCGTGCAACTGGGCGTTGTCGATCGCCACCCCAGCGACGCCCGCGAGCGCGGTGACCAACTCGACGTCTTCGTCGGTGAAGCCGCGGCCTTCCCGAGAATCGCTCAGATACAGGTTTCCATACACCGTGTCCGCACCGTGATCGGCACGCCGAGGAACGACATCAGCGGTGGATGATGCGCCGGAGAGCCAACCGGCGCCGGATGCTGCGACAGATCCTCGAGCAGCAGCACCTCCGGCTCACCGACCAGCAATCCGAGGATGCCGTGACCTTCCGGCAGCTCGCCGATGCGCTCCACGGTGGGGGCATCCATGCCCGTGTGCACGGACTTACGCTGTCCCCCACCCTCGGCGATCACACCCACGGCGGCGTACTCGGCGTCGACCATCGCACGGGCAACCTCGACGATGCGATCAAGCACGCTTGCGAGCGTCAGCTCCGCGGACGCAAGATCCACGAAAGCGTCGACAAGCCGCCACACGCCATCACGCGCGCCGATGATCCCGCTGGTGCGACGCAACTCGGCGAACACGCATCCATGACCCAAGCGCGGCGGCGACGAATCCGTGCGGAACGCTTATAGAGCCATCGGCACGCCAGACTGTTGACGAGGCATGCGTCTCACCGCCTTGTCGCGGCTCTCCGCACGGGGCATCCGCAGCCGCTGCGCGCGCCGGCAGAGAGGTCGTGAAGGGTCAGGACGGCGATGTCGTAGGGGTACCAGCGGTGACCGATGCCGAACACCGCACCCAGTTCGATGAGGTGTCCAAGCTCGGCGAGGAAGTCCACGCGCGACGCCGCACGCGACGGTTGCAGCTGATCAAGCGTCGCTCCGGGCCGTGCTGCCAGCACCGTGGCCGCGTCCAACGCGTGGAGTCTCCGGGCTTCGAAGGCCGCGAAGCCCCTGTGACGGTACGCGTGCACGGTTGACTTCCCGAGCCCGACGGCGTGTGTCATCGCTGTCCGCAGCAGCCGACACGGGGGTGGCGGCAGCGGGCGACTGGAAGAGAACGGGCTGGGCGGATGCCCGCTGATCTGGGTGTCGAGCTCGTCGGCGATCCATGCCACGAGGCCGCGTGCGCCCGCGGGCACGCTCAATCTGGCGACGCCGGCGGTGCGTTCGAGGTCTTCGATCGTGGCCCAGGATGTCCGCGGCATGGCGAATGCCCGGCGGTGCCTGGGCGAGGTCGACACTGACCGTTGGACCGTTCCCTGCACGCCGCGGACGGGGGGACGCGGCGATCACCTGAGCGGTGACGTGAGCCAGTCCAGCCATGGTCTGCAGCAACGCGCTGGTCAACTCCCTGACCCGACCGGCGAGGACAACGCGGTGATCACGGTCGTGCGGATGCTCCGGCGTGACCGGCAGCGCGCGGAGCCAGCGTCCGGTCGTCTGCGCCGTGTCCAGCGGTACATCGACCAGTCGCACCGACGCCGGCGGCCTGGGCAGCCAGCGATCGGATACGCGACCGTGCCAGAGCCTGGTCCGCAGCGGTGAAGGCACGGCATCGACGTGCCGTCGGGTCGGTCGACCACCTCTGTTGCCGATGCCGGGATTGATGACAGGTTCCCCTCGCCGCGGTCAGCGGGCAGTGTGCCCGTGTCCCGAGAGCACCCCGACGCTCGACCCCGAGTGGCCGGGCGGCTGCACGACGCGCTGCAGACCTCCGCCCACCAGGTGGCCGATCAGGCCGGGTGCGGGGCATGGCAGTCCGCTGGTGGTGGATCCTCCGCGTGCGCCTCAGCGGTGTCGACGCTCACCGCGCCGGACGCGAGTCTGTCGTGGCGCCCGCCTCTCGTGCAGGCGGCCTCTCAGCATTCCCCATGATCGAGGACCGTCGACCCGGCGCGCGACAGAGCCAGCCGTCGCGAAGGCTCCCGAAGCGGCTGGCTTCTCAACCGCAACAGGCCCTTCGTACCGCTGATCGCGCTCACTGTCAACGCAACCGGCACAAGCGCACAAACGTCATCGTGCGCGTCGGGGGCGTCTGGCCCGCCGTGGCGCGGCAAACCAGACCTTCATGGTCCGATCTGCAGTCGCCCGTCGATGACTCTCGTTGCCACCTCGTCGAGGCTGATGTGGTGGACGCGCGCGTGCTCACGCAGCAGCTCCAGCGACCGCGGTATCGAGATGCCGAGGCGAGCCGCGGTCATGCCGCTGGCCTGCTCAACGGACGCAGCTGCCCTGTCGCCGAGCATCATCTGTTCGACCACGGCATCCACGCCGGCGCCCATCTGCGCATGCAGGATCAGGTCCGCAGCGATGTCGGCAGACAGTTCTCCCATGCTGATCTGGGTGGGCGTCAACGCGCCCGGTCGCACGCGATAGCAGTCCAGGGCGCCGAACGCGACGTCGCCGACGTGCACCGGAAAGCTGAACGTGGCGCCGATGCCGGCAGCCAGCGCCCCCGGCCCGAACACCGGCCACCGCGCCTGGGCGTTCACGAGGTCGGGCTCACCCGCGAAGCGGCCGCTGCGATAGGCATCCATGCACGGCCCCTCGTTGAACGTCGCCTGCAACTGCTCGAGCCGGTGCATGCGGTTGTCAGACGCGCCCAACACCGCGCGGCGCTGCCCGCCGCTGGCCACCAGCACCCCGGCGCCGCTGACGGACAGCGACGCGCGGACGTGCGACGACAGATCGTTGATGGCCCCAGGTAACCTGAACACGTCGGCGACCACCCGGTCCCGCAACGTGGCCCACAGGATCAGCGCGGCGTCACGCGCCACTCGCACGGCCGATAACCAGCAGGTCGAAACGATGCTTCGACGGCG
>DATHVN010000182.1 GCA_035461305.1 Euzebyales bacterium
GCGACGAGCCACAGCAGCCCCGGGGCGGCGAACGCCTGCCACAGCCACCCCGGATCCGTGCCCTCCCGCGTCCGGTGCCTCCGGGCCGGGCGCTCGGACGCGTCAGCCACCAGCCTGGGCCATCGACCAGGCCTGCTTCCACAGCTGGTCGACCTGTGGGGTCAGCTGCAGCGGCACCTGTCCGATCTCGAAGTCCTCCTCGCGGACGACGGCCGACTCGAGGTTGGGTGGTACCCACTCGTCGGCGACCAGCGTCTCGGGGTTGATCGTGGTAAGCGGTGGCTGGTACCCGGTCCACCCGAAGTTCTCGAGGGCGTTGTCGTTGTCGAGCATGAAGTTAAGGAACTCGTGCGCGAGCACGGGGTGCTCAGCGTTCGCCATGACCACCATGCAGTCGCTCGAGATCAGGCCGCCGGTGGTCGACGCCGAGCCCTGCGGCGGCCAGATGTAGCGCAGCACCGACGGGTCGTCGCCCTTCGGCATGTAGTACTGCGCATTGACCATGTCGCCGGACCACGCGTGGTGGATGGCGAGCTTGCCCTCGGGCAGCTTGATGTAGGCACCGTCGATCGAGTACCGGATGTTCACGAGGTCGACGAGCTCAGCCAGGCTCGCACCTGCCTCCTGGAGGACGGCACGGTCGGACGTGTTGGGGTCCTGGATGCCGTTGTGGTACGGCGCGACGGTCAGCGTCTCGCGATCGTCGTCGTACAACCCGACCTTGCCCTTGTACTGCGGTTCCCAGAAGATGTCCCAGGGGTTATCCATGCTGTCGGGGTCGAGGTCGACCTGGTCGGTCCGCCACGCCAGCCCCGTCTGGTACAGCGCGTAGGGCACGCTGTATCGCGACCCGCCGTCGTAGTAGGGGTCGGCCAGCGTCGGCCAGACGTTGGCCTCGAGGTTGGGCAGGTAGTCGTGGTTCAACGGCTGCAGCAGCCTGCCGGCGACGTACTTGGGCAGCACGGGCGAGGTCGGGAAGAACACGTCGGCCTGCAGCTCGCCGGTCGACAGCTTCCGCAGCGCCTCGTCGGGGTTGTAGAAGGTCGTCAGCTCGTACTCGACACCGGTCTCCTTGGCGAACTTCTTCAGCGTCGGCACGTTGAGGTAGTCGGCCCAGTTGTAGATCCGCAGTGGGCCGTCCTCGATGTCCAGGCCGGACTCGATCGGCGGGATGTCGTCGAACAGCGGCTGCTCGACGGGGCTGCCGGGCGACCCGATGGCGAGCCCACCGGTGGCGTCGGGCGGGCTGCTCGCGGCCGACGTCGACCCACCGGCCTCGTCGCCGGTCGACGCCGCGCCACCGCAGGCGCTGAGCAGCACGCCCCCCGCGACACCCCCGGTCAGGCGCAGGAAGTCCCGTCTCGACAGCCCCCGCGGTCGGATCAGGCGCTCTCGGGGATGTCGCATCGGGTTCCTCCTGTGGAGTCAGCTGGCAGGGACCTCGTCGTGGGTGAAGCCGAGGCGCCGCATCGCGTACGCCAGCGACAGGTGCAGCATGTTGGTGCCGTCGACCTCGGTGTCGTCGAGTGCGACCTGCAGCGCGAGGCCGTCCATGAGTGCCGCCAGCTCCAGCGCGAACTCGTGGGGATCGACGTCGGCCGTGAAGACCTCGCGGTGCTGGCCGGTGCGCACCACGTCGGCGATGGTCGAACGCCACCGCCGGTCGAGCGCCGCCCGCCTCCGCGCCACGTCGGGGTCGTGCAGTGCCCGTGCCCACAGCTCCACCCACAGGCGCCACTCCGCGTCGACGCCGTCGTGTGCCCGCGGCGTACCGGGGCACGATCCCGCGACCAGCTCGACGAGCTGTTGGCGGGGGTCCTCGATCGCGCTGATCGCGCGGAAGATGTGCAGGTAGAACCGGTCCTCGGCCGCTGCGAGCGCCTCGGACAGCAGCTGATCCTTGCTGCCGAAGTAGTAGAGGATCAGTCCAGCGCTCGTCGACGCCGCGGCGGCGATGTCGGCGATGCGTGCCTCGCCGAGCCCGCGATCGCTGATGACGCGGGCGGCGGCATCCAGGATCTGCTGCCGTCGCTGTTCGTTGTTCGCCGGTCGAGAACCCACGATCGTCTCCGTAGAGGACTGATTAGCTATTCAAGACAATGCGAGGCTGAACGTCAACCAGGGACCCGTCCGTTCGCCTGTGCGAGGGGCGGTGATTCGCTGCAGAGCAGAACAGGCACTTCCCTACACCCTCCGCGCTCAGGTACGCTGCCGAACATTGAACGGCTAGTCAAAGGATTGTGATGGCGGCGAACCGGTACGACGCGATCGTCATCGGTGGCGGGCACAACGGGCTCATCGCTGCCGCGTACCTGGCGCGCAGCGGCGCCCGCGTGGTCGTCTGTGAAGCGCGTCACAAGACCGGCGGGGCCGCCGCCACCGACACCCCGTGGCCGGACGCGCCCGACTTCAAGGTGACCACCTACTCATACGTCATGAGCCTGATGCCCGACGAGATCATGCCGACCTCGACCTGGCGCGCCACGGCTACCGGATCCATGCCATGGGTCCGTACTACGTCGCGTTCCCCGACGGCGGCTCGCTGATGATCGGATCGGACGACGCCGCCAGCGACACGGCCGCGATCAAGCGCTTCAGCGCGCGAGACGCCGCGGCATACCCCCAGTGGAGGGAGTGGCTCGGGAGCATCGCCGACGTGCTGGCCCCACTGCTGCTCACGGTGCCGCCCAGACTTGGGTCGCGCCACCCGGAGGACGTCGTCGACCAGCTGAGGCTGCTGTGGCGCCTGCGCGGGCTCGACCCCCGCCGCATCGGGGACATCACGCGGCTGCTCACGATGAGCATCGGCGACCTGCTGGACGACTGGTTCGAGTCGGACCAGGTCAAGGCCGCCCTCGCTGTCGACGGGGTCATCGGCACCTGGGCGGGGCCTCGGGCGCCGGGCACCGCCTACGTGCTCGCGCACCACGAGATCGGCGACGTCGGCGTGGGGCTCGGTTCATGGGGCTACCCCGAGGGCGGCATGGGCGCCGTGGCCGACGCCATCCACGCGTCGGCGGCCGCCTTTGGCGCCGAGGTGCGGCTCCGGGCCCCGGTGGACCGGGTCATGGTCCGCGACGGGCGAACCACGGGCGTCGTGCTCGGCGGTGGCGAGGAGCTGTACGCCGACACGGTGGTCACGACCATCCACCCACAGATCACCTTTCTGCAGCAGATCGACGAGCACGACCTCCCAGCCGACTTCCTGCAGTCGATCCGCCGGTGGAGGTCGCGCTCGGGCACGGTGAAGATCAACCTCGCTCTGTCGGAGCTGCCCGACTTCACCGCCGACCCCGGCGTCTCCGCAGGGCTGCACCACGGCGGCGCGATCGAGCTGAGCCACTCGGTCGACTACCTCGAGGAGGCGTTCCAGGAGGCCCGCGCGGGCCGCCCGGCGACGCGGCCCTTCTCAGACGGCGTCATCCCCACCGCGTTGGATCCCACGCTGTGCCCCGAGGGGTACCACATCATGTCGCTGTTCACCCAGTGGGTGTCCGAGACGTGGGCCGACGAGCAGGACCAGGACGCTCTGGAGGCGTACGCCGACCGGGTCATCGCCGGCTACACCGAGCTGGCGCCGAACTTCGCCGACGCGATCGTCCACCGGCAGGTCCTGGGACCCAAGGACATGGCCGACGAGCTCGGCCTGATCGGCGGCAACATCTTCCACGGCGACCTGTCCGCCGACCAGCTGTTCCACATGCGGCCCGCGGCCGGCTACGCGGACTACCGCTCGCCGATCGCCGGGCTGTACCAGGCGTCCTCGGCGACCCACGCCGGTGGCGGGGTGTGCGGCATCCCGGCGATGCTGGCGGTGTGCCAGATCGTCGCCGACCGGCGGAAGACGGCCAGGTGGCGCCGGCGGTTCGCACCGAGCGGGCGCTGACCGCCCGCGGGAGACCGGGCGGGCTCGTGGCGCGCTCGGCGATCGGCGAGAATCCGTCCGTGGAACCCGCCGGGACGAGTGACCTGCGGCCGCTGCTCGAGGCGCGGTCGGTGGCGGTCGTGGGTGCCAGCAGCCGGTCCGACTCGGTGGGGCAGGTGGCGATGGCGCAGCTGCTGGGCGGCGGCTTCGACGGGGCGGTCCACCCGGTCAACCCGCGCTACGCCGAGCTGTGCGGCCTGCCGTGCGTCCCCCGGCTGGCCGACGTCGTCGACGTCGTCGACCTCGCGGTGCTCGCCGTCGGCAACGAGCGGCTCGAGGCGCAGCTCGAGGCGGCCGCCGCGATCGGGGCGCGCGCCGCGGTGATCTTCGCCAGCGCCTTCGAGCACGACCCCGGCCCGACGCCGCTGACTGCGCGGCTCGCGGCAATCGCGCGGTCAGCCGGCATGGTGCTGTGCGGGGCCAACAGCATGGGGTTCGTCCACCTCGACGTGGGGCTGCGTGCCACCGCCTACGCCCAGCCGCTCGAACTCCAGCCGGGACCGGTGACGTTGCTGACCCACTCGGGGTCGGTGCTGACCGCCATGCTCCACAACCGGAAGCGGGTGCGGTTCAACCTGGCGGTGTCGACCGGCCAGGAGCTCGTCACGACGATGGCCGAGTACCTGCGCTACGCGGTGGAGCGCCCCACGACCCGCGTCGTCGCCCTGTTCTGCGAGACCGTGCGGGACCCCGAGGGCTTCGTCGCGGCGCTCGACCTCTCCCGGCGAGGCGACGTCGCGGTCGTCGCCCTGACCGTGGGGCGGCACGCGGCGTCGCGAGACCTCGTCACCGCCCACTCCGGCGCACTGGCCGGTGCCGACGGCGCCTACGAGGCGGTGTTCGATGCCTACGACGTGCACCGCGTGCGCACCATCGACGAACTGCTCGACGCCACGGCCGTGCTGTCGATGGACCGGGGCGCGGCGCCCGGCGGCCTCGCGGTCATGCACGACTCCGGTGGCGAGCGGGCACACCTGCTGGACCTGGCGCTGGACACAGGCGTGGCTCTGGCCGCACCGAACGCCACGACACGGGCCGCGATGGCCGAGGTGCTCGACGCGGGCCTGCCGGCCACCAACCCGCTGGATGCCTGGGGCAGCAGCGTCGGCTACCACGACGTGTTCATGACGTGCGGCCGGGCGCTGCTCGATGATTCCGACACCGCAGCCCTCGCGTTCTGTGTCGACCTGCCAGACGCCGAAGGCGATGACACGTATCCGCTGATCGCCAGGGAGCTGCACGCCGCGACCGACAAGCCGGTCGTCGTGCTCGCCAACGTCAGCGGAGCGGTCAACCCGGTCGTCGCCGACCGGCTGCGCGCGGCGGGGATCGTGGTGCTGGAGGGCACGACCACCGGGCTCGCCGCGCTGTCGCACCTGCTGGACCGGCGCGACCGCCGGGCGCGGGTACCGGCGGCGCCGGCATCGCCGGGTGATCCGCTGGTCCGGCAGCGCTGGCGGAAGCGTCTGCGCGACCCGGCCCCATGGACCGAGGTTGAGGCATTGGCGCTGCTCGCCGACCACGGCATGCCCGTCGTGGCGCACGCACAGGTCGAGTACGGGGCGGATGCCGTTCGGGCGGCCGACCGGCTCGGCTACCCGGTGGTGCTCAAGACGGCGGCGGATGTGGCGCACAAGTCCGACGTCGCAGGCGTGCACCTGGACCTGCGGGACGCGGCGGAGGTGCGTGCCGCCTACGACCGGCTGGCCGCTGAGCTCGGCCCGAGGGTGACGGTCGCCGCGATGGCACGTGCCGGTGTCGAGCTCGCACTGGGTGTGACCGTCGATCCCACGTTCGGTCCGCTGGTGGTCGTCGGTGCCGGCGGGGTCCTGGTCGAGGTCCTCGCGGACCGCCGCGTCACGCTGCCCCCGGTCGACGCGGCGCACGCGACCGACCTGCTCGGCGACCTGTCGCTCGCGTCGTTGCTGCGCGGCGTCCGGGACCGGCCGGCGGTCGACCTCCCGGCCGTCGCGGCGGCCGTCGTCGCGCTGTCGACGGTCGCGGTCGAACTCGGCGACCTGCTCGCCGCCGTGGATGTCAACCCCCTGATCTGTAGTCCCGACGGGTGCGTCGCCGTCGACGCCCTCGTCGTGCCAGCCCGAGGTGAGGCGTGACCGAGCCCGGCCCCCGCCGGGACGAAGGTGTCCAACCGCGCCCGGATGCGTGCGAGGTAGTCCCAGTCGATCTGCTGCGCCACGCCGCGGACCTCCTCGGGGTTGCTCATGCCGAACAGCAGGCCGCCCTCGTGCTCCCGCCAGTACGTGCCGCCGTCGACGTCGACGACCATCGGCACCTGCTCGCCACCCAGGTCGACGCTCGGCTGCGTTCACCGCGACCTGGTGGCGGGCGCCGGCGACCGGGATGTGGGCGCCGGCGAGCGCTCCGACCGCCGCGAGGGGTCGGCCCGCCTGTCAGCACGACCCGGTCGGTCGGGATCAGGGGCGGCGTGCCGGTTGACACCGGTGGCCCACGGCGGCTCACGGCGGCCCGACGCACGGTCACGCCGTGCCACGACGGATCGTAGGGCGGATCTTCCGGCCCGGCCGGGAGACCCGCGCCCCACAACGAACGGCAGCGCCATGAACGAGTTGCACTCGGCCGACGACCTCGACCTGCAGGCGCGGGCGCGGACCTTCGTCGACGCCGAGCTGATCCCCCATGAGGTGGCGGCCGAGCACAACGGCGGCCACCTGCCCGCCGAGGTGCTCGACCGCCAACGCCGCCGCGCCGACGAGCTGGGTCTGCTGGGGATCAGCGTGCCCGCCGCCCACGGCGGGCCGGGCTACACGATCCTGCAGCAGGTGCTGGTGTCCGAGCAGATCGGGCGGGTCACGAACACGCTGGGCTGGGTCGTGACCACGCCGCCACGGTGGCTCGCCGACGTTGCCACGCCGGCGCAGCTGGAACGCTGGGTGCTGCCCACGTTCCGCGGCGCGCGCCACGAGTGCTACGCCATCACCGAGGAGGGCGCCGGCTCGGACGTCGATGGCATCGTCGCGACGGCCAGCAGGATCGACGGCGGCTGGGTGCTGCGCGGCGAGAAGTGGCACGTGACCTCGGCCAACCTGGCGGACTGGTGCCTGTTCCAGGCGAAGCTGGCCGACGGGCCAGACGCGGGCAACCACGCGCTGTTCATGCTCGACCTCGCCACGCCGGGGGTGCGAGTGGTCCGCACGCCCGCGTACGCACAGGTGTCGGCGCACGAGCACCCCGTCATCGCGTTCGATGACGTCGAGGTCGGCGACGACGCACTGGTGGGGTCGACCGGCGACGGCATGCGCTGGACCCACGAGTGGTTCCGCTACGAGCGCCTCATGATCGCTGCGCGGTGCTGCGGCGCCGCCGAGCGCCTGATCGACGAGACCACGGCCTTCGCGTCGCAGCGCGAGACGTTCGGGCAGCCGTTGCTCGACCACCAGGCGCCGGCGTTCATGCTGGCCGACGCCCTGACCGAGCTGTGGGCCGCCCGGCTCATGACCTACCGCACCGCCGTCGAGATGGAGGCCGGCGCCGACGTCAAGCTGCTGCACCCGCACTGCTCGATGGTGAAGCTGTTCGCCTCGGAGATGGCGAACCGCGTGGCGGACCGCGCCGTGCAGATCTTCGGCGGCCGTGGCTACATGCGTGAGAACGTCGCCGAGCGCTTCTATCGCGAGCTGCGGGTCGACCGCATCTGGGAGGGCCCGTCGGAGATCCAACGGATGATCATCGCCGACCAGCTCCGCAAGCGTGGGGTCGTCCTCGCCCGTTGAGCGCCCGACCCGCTGGGAAGCCGGCTGACCGCATGCGGTGGATCGCCTCCCCGAACCGCGGTGCTGCGCCGTCTGGGGAGCCTGACCGCGCCATGTGGTGGGTGGCTCCCAGGAACGGCGGTGCGGCGCGGGACGTCACATCGCGGACGGTTCAGTCCTCGACCGACGACCGCAGCAGTGGGATGGTCCGGGTCGGGATCAGCGTCTGCAGGACGATGGTCGTGTCGACGCGGGTGACCGAATCGTCGGCGACCACGCGGTCGATCACTCGCTGAAGGTCGCTGTTGGACCGCGCGGCCACGCGGACGACGACGTCGCCGGGTCCCGTGATCGTGTGCGCCTCGAGCACCTCGGGGATGTCGACGAGGTGCTCGGTGACCGCGTCGTGGCCGAGGCCCTGGCGGATCTCCAGCGTGCACAGCGCCGTGACCGGGTAGCCAAGGCCGGCGACGTCGAGGTCGGGCCCGAAGCCGTGCAGCGTGCCGACGCGCTGCAGCCGCTGCAGGCGTGCCTGGACCGTCGCGCGCGCCACGCCGACGCGCCGTGACGCCTCGAGCACGCTGATGCGGGGCTCACGGTCGAACAACATCAGGATCGCCGCGTCGAGCTGATCGACCATCTCACCTCCATGGCTGCACATCTTGTAGAGCGAAGCGCAGATCGGCGTACACGAACTGTACAGAATGTGCAGCCGTAGATGTCGCTATTGTCAAATCGGCGATCGTTGCGCACAGTGGGAGCATGCGCCACGAGGAGGACGTTATGGCAACGCAGCTCACCGCCGCCGAGCAGAACTCGATCGACGAGCGCCGCTTGGTTGGCCTGGTCGACCACGATCCGAAGGCAGATCCGTTCCCGGTCAACGCGCTGGACGCGGTGGTGTTCGTCGTCGGCAACGCCACGCAGACGGCGCACTTCTACCAGTCGGCGTTCGGCATGGAGCTCGTGGCCTATCGCGGGCCCGAGACCGGTCACCGTGATCACAAGGCGTTCATGCTGCGCTCCGGCAGCGCCCGGTTCGTCGTCAAGGGTGGCGTGCGGCCCGACAGCCCGCTGCTGGACGACCACCGCGCGCACGGCGACGGTGTGGTCGACCTGGCCATCGACGTGCCCGACGTCGACCGCTGCATCGACCACGCACGTGCGCAGGGTGCGACGGTCCTCGTCGAACCCCATGACGAGAGCGATGACCACGGCACGGTGCGGATGGCGGCGATCGCGACCTACGGCCAGACCCGGCACACGCTGGTCGACCGCTCCCGCTACGACGGCCCCTACCTCCCGGGCTACGAGGCACGGTCGTCGAGCTACGGCAAGCGCGAGGGCGCTCCCCGACGGATCTTCCAGGCCATCGATCACTGCGTCGGGAACGTCGAGCTCGGCGCGATGGACGAGTGGGTTGCCTTCTACAACCGCGTCATGGGCTTCGTGAACATGGCCGAGTTCATCGGCGACGACATCGCCACGGAGTACTCGGCGCTGATGTCGAAGGTGGTCGCGAGCGGCAACCACCGCGTCAAGTTCCCGCTCAACGAGCCCGCGGTCAGCAGGCGCAAGTCACAGATCGACGAGTACCTGGAGTTCTACGACGGCCCCGGGTGCCAGCACATCGCGCTGGCGACCGGCGACATCATCGCGGCGGTCGACGTGCTGCGCACCGAGGGCGTCGAGTTCCTGGCCACGCCGGACACGTACTACGACGACCCGGAGCTGCGTGCGCGGATCGGCAAGGTGCGCGCGCCGATCGAGGAGCTCAAGGCGCGCGGCATCCTCGTCGACCGCGACGAGGACGGCTACCTGCTGCAGATCTTCACGCGCCCGATCGGCGACCGCCCGACGGTGTTCTTCGAGCTGATCGAGCGGCACGGCTCGCTCGGGTTCGGCAAGGGCAACTTCAAGGCGTTGTTCGAGTCGATCGAGCGCGAGCAGGAGCTGCGCGGCAACCTCTAGACGTTAGCCGGACCTGCCCGGAACGTAGGGCGTCCACGGCATGACAGGCTGAGGATCGCTGAGGTTGCGGTAGCGCTCGAAGTCCTTCTCGAGCTCCTCGATCGCCTTCTCACGCGATCCGAACCCCTCGACGGTCACGGTCTTCTGCTCGAGGTCCTTGTAGATCGAGAAGAAGTGTTGGATCTCGTCGAGCAGGTGGTTGGGGACATCGTCGAGCTCGTCGATGGACTCCCAGGCCGGGTCCTTGCTGGGCACGGTGATGATCTTCGTGTCGCGGCCCTTGTCGTCGGTCATGTAGAAGACGCCGACGACGCGCGCCGAGATCACGCAGCCCGGGAAGGTCGGGTCGCCGAGGATCACCAGCGCGTCCAGCGGGTCGCCGTCCTCGCCCCACGCCTCCGCGACGAAGCCGTAGTCACCGGGATACTGGACCGCCGTGAACAGCTTGCGGTCGAGCCGGAAGCGCCCCGTCTCGACATCCCACTCGTACTTGTTGCGCGAGCCCTTGGGGATCTCGACGTAGACGTCGATGATCGTGGGATCCGGTCGCTGGCCGGTGTCCTCGTCCTTCTTGCGCTCCTCGGGCTCCTGCGCCTGGGCCTCGGCCTCCTCGGCGCTGTGGTCCTGCGTCGACGACATGCGTGCTCCTTGCTGTCAGTGCCACCCCAAGCTGTCGAGGCGGTCGACCACCGGGCCCACGTATCCCGCCCCGAAATGCCACACGTGGATCAGCAGGTGGTACAGCTGCAGCGCCGGCCGGCGTTGCGCTGCGCCACTCGGGAGCGGCCACCGGGAGTCGTACCCCGCGAAGAAGGGTTCGGGAACACCGCCGAACAGACGGGTGAAGGCGAGCTCGAGCTCGCGGTCGGCCATCCACACGGCGGGGTCGACCAGCCAGGACCCGTCGACGATGTTGCCGCTCCACAGGTCGCCATGGACCAGGCTCGCGCTCGGCGCGTGCGCGCCGAGCAGGTCGCCCAGCGGCCCGGCGATCGCGCGCTCGAGCCGCCGGCGAACGTCGTCGGGCAGCGCGTCCGCGCCGAGCAGCGGACGCAGCCGCTGCTCGACCAAGAACACCGGCCAGTCGTCGGACCACCCGCCGAGCTGGATCGCCCGCCCCAGCAGGTTGTCGCGATGCCAGCCGAACCTGTCGCCGCAGGTCGTGCGGTGGACATCGGCCAGGCACACCCCGAGCGCGTGCCAGTCGGCGTCCCCCGACACGTGGCGCAGCACCAGGACGTCGTCGTCGGCAGCCAGCACGTCGGGTACCGGCGCACCGGCGTGGGCCAGCGCCGTCAGGCCGTCGACCTCGACGTCGACCGGGTACGGCGCCCGCTTGACGACCACCGGCGTGGCGTCGTCGAGCGTGCCGGCCCACACGGTGCAGATCGATCCGCCCCCGAGGCGGCGCGCTCCGTGGAGGCGGCCCAGCCCGTCCGGCAGGGCCGGGGTGGCCGCCGTCACCCGACGGCCCCGCCGTCGAGCCGATCGACGATGTCGTCCGCCAGGCCGTTGGCGGCGACGCGGCAGATCCGCACGACCTCCGCAAACCCCTGGAATCCGCCGTAGTAGGGGTCGGGCACCTCGGCTGCGCTGGCGTCGGGGTCGTAGTCGCGGAACAGGCGGATGCGGTCGCGCACCGCATCGTCGGGCGCCATCGCCCGCAGATCCGACAGGTTGTCGCGGTCCATGGCCAGGATCAGGTCCCAGCCCGCCAGCTCGCCGGAGGTGACCTGCCGGGCGGGGCCGTGCAGCGTGAGGCCCGCTGCCTCGGCCGCTGCCTGCATCCGCGCGTCCGGAGGCCTGCCGACGTGCCACGCGCCGATGCCGGCCGAGTCGAGCTCGACGTGATTGGCGACACCGGCGTCGATCAGCGCCTCGAGCGTCGCGGCGTGCGCTGTCGGCGAGCGGCAGATGTTGCCGAGGCAGACGAACAGCACGCGCATGTCAGGCGCCTGGCTGCGGCAGGTCGTCGCCCACGCGCTGCAGCGCCCGTCCGGGCACGCCGTCGGCGTCGAGGGTGCGGTCGGCCAGCGAGCCGTCACGTTCCAGCGGCAGCAGCGCCAGGGCCACCGTCCGCGCGCCGTCGGGCGCGGCGCTGGTGATGACCCCCGTCCGGTCGCCGACGCGGACCTCGACGTCGGCGGGGACGGCGGCGTCGAACTCGGCGACCCACAGCGCGCGGCGCGGGCGGCCCAGGTTCCACGTCTTGGCGATCGACTCCTGCCCCGGGTAGCAGCCCTTGCGCAGGTGCACGTGGGTCGGCAGCAGGCCCAGCTCCTGTGTGCGTCGGCCGGCGGCGATCTCGTGGCCCCACGCGGGCACTGCCGCACGGATCCGCCAGAGCTCCCAGTCGTGCGGGTCGGCCTCGGGCAACCTGAGCTCGGCGACCCGTTCGGTCACCCACGCCACCGAGCCAAGGTAGTCGACCCCGCCCGAGCGGTCCCGGACCACGATGCCGTCGCCGTGTGGCGCGGCGGTCATCCGCTGCGACCGGGCACCGGGGAGGCCGTCGGTGTCGGAGCCGCGGACGCTCACCATGCGCCAGCCGTCCGAGACGTCCTCTGCGGTCGCGTCGAGCAGGAACGTGAACCGTCCCAACGCGTCGGCGAGGCTGGCCGTCACAACCGCCGGCGTAACGAGAAGCACATCACCGGCGCGGACGATCGCGCGCCCCTCGGCCAGTGCCGAGCCCTTGGCGTCGAGGTACAGGAAGTCGGCCACCGTGCCGGGGCGCGCGTCCTCCAGGTGCTGTGACAACAGGCTGTGCAAGTAGGTCTGACGGTCGTTGCCGGTCACGCGGATGACGCCGACCGGCCGGGCGTACGTCGCGGTGGTGGTGGTGAGCAGGCTCATGAGGGCACGGTAGCGTGCGACCGTGCGATCGGCCGTTGCCATCGAACAGCACCGGTGTCATGCTGGCCGGACGACAGAAAGGAGGTGGTCCAACGCATGAGTTCTGATAGTTCGCGCGTGACCGTCGAGGTGATGAGGCGCTAGCGCCTATCCGGTCATCGAGGCATCCGACCGGACCACCATAGGTGCCTCGCGATACCACCCTCCTCACCCGCTCGTTCGTCAGCGGGAGCTGGTCACACCCGCCCACCCGGAACCGCCCTACCAGCGGTGCTCACCGGGGCTGCGACGATCGACGGCGAGTGCAGGATGCCGGCGGCCCGGGCCCTCATGGCCCGGGC
Organism: Euzebyales bacterium; assembly: GCA_035461305.1. Taxonomy (NCBI): domain Bacteria; kingdom Bacillati; phylum Actinomycetota; class Nitriliruptoria; order Euzebyales; species Euzebyales bacterium. The sequence continues at coordinate 12,825 of DATHVN010000182.1, forward strand.
CGTCCCCTCTCCCTGACGGCTTCCAAGCCGCTGCGGGCCTACGGCCGGAGCTGTCGGTCGCCGCCGTTCGGACAGCCGATGGACCTCTCTCGTCGGGGGCACGGGGCGCACCGCCTGCGGGGAATCCGCGGGGGCCGGTGCGTATGATCGCCCGCGAGTTGAATGGCGCCCGCTTCAGCCCAGGCGGCCGGGGGCGATGGACGTACGCACGATGACGACACGCGAGGACCGCACGGACGACGGACGTGCGGACGAGGGCAGCGTGCCCGATGGTGAGGCCAGCATCGCACCGCTCGCTGGCGGGGTGCAGTATCGACCCGGGCTGACGGGGCTGCGTGCCGTCGCGGTGACCGGCATCGTGCTGGCCGCCGCGGGTCACACCTGGATCCCGGGTGGACGGGTCGCCGGCGTCGAGGTGCTCTTCGTCGTCAGTGGCTACCTGACGGTCGCGACCGTGACCGCGGCCGACCGGCCGCTGCGCCGCGCCGACGCGGCTCGTGCGCTTGCGGCCCGCGCGCGCCGTGTACTGCCCGCACTTCTGACCCTGCTCGGCGGCGTGTCGCTCCTGGTCCTCGCGACCCGACCCGACGGGCTGTTCCGCCTCGGCGGTGAGATCCGCGCGACGCTGCTCGGCATCGTCAACTGGCAGATCATCATGGCCGCCGATGACGCGGCCGCCGTACCGTCGTCGGTCGAGCACCTGTGGCCGATCGCCGTCGGCGCGCAGCTCACGCTGGTCGTGGTGCTATCACTGATGGCGGCGGCCACGCCGCGCGCACGCGCCCTGGTGCGCCTCGGGGCCGTGGTGCTGGCCGTGGCCTCGGCGATCGCCCTCTCGGTCCTGGCCGACGGGCCGCAGATCGCGGACCGCCTGCGGTACGGCACAGACACCCGGGCGACTGGCCTGCTGCTCGGGGCCGCGATGGGGCTGGCCGTCACGCCGGCGCGTCACGGGACGGTGACGGGCATCCGCGGTCGCCGCCTGCGAACGGTCGGCGTGCTCGCGGTCCTGGGCATCGTCGTGACGATGTGGGTCGGCGGCGAGGGCGCCGGGTGGATCGGCGCCGGCGGTCCGCTGCTCACTGATGTCCTCGCGGTGGTCGCGGTCGCAGTGATCGTGCGGGGTGCAGCAGCGGGACCGCTGATGGCCTCCGGACTGCAGTGGCTGGGCCTGCGGTCGTACGCGATCTACCTGTGGCACTGGCCGGTGATCGTGGCACTCGGCGGGCCGTCCGCGGTGGCGCGACCGACCACGACCGCCGTGTACCTGCTGTCCGTCGTGATCCTCGGCGACGTGACCTATCGCTTCGTCGAGGTCCCGCTCGGCGCGACGTGGCGCGTGGAGGGCAGCCGCACGGCCGGCCGCACCGGGGTCGCAGTCGGCGTGGCGGGGCTGGCGTGCGGCGCAGCGTGCGCAGCCGCGCTGCTGACATCGGCGCCCTTCATGCCGTGACGACGGAACCTCCACCGGGCTGCCCGGTGCGCGCGGTCCGGACGGCGGGGGGTTCCGGTGGCTCATCCGCGCAGGCCCTGCAGCGCCTCCCACCCCACGAGCACGCCGACGATCACGAAGACCGCGGCCGCGATGAGCTGGAGGATCTCCGCCGGCACGATCCGCAGCAGTCCCTGACCGCCGAGGACGGCGACCGCCGTCGACGCGATCAGCGCGAGGCTCGCACCGGTGAACACGGCGAGCGGCGGCTGGCCGCTCGCGACGAACGAGATCACGGCCAGTTGGGTCTTGTCGCCCAGCTCGGCCAGGAACAGCGCGCCGAACACGGTCGCGATGATGCGCAGATCCATGGGTGAGGCCTTTCGCCGGGGCGTGTCGGGGCGGCCGAGCTTGACGCGACCGGGACGGTGCGTACCGGGTCCCGAGCCGCACTCGCTATGATCCGGCGGATGATGCCGACCGACACACCCGCGCCGGTGGCCGACAGGACCGCGGTGCTCGACGTCTTCACCGAGCACCGCGCCATCCACGCGTACGGCATCGTCGATGTCGTCCAGTTCTGGGACACGTCACGGTGGTGGGTCCGTGACCGTGGTGTGGTGGGGCTGGTCGGGCTGCCGGGGGTGAACCACGGCGTGGTGTACGCCGTCTCGGCGGTGTACGCGGCGGCGACGCTGGCACTGCTGGCCGATGTCGTGGACGACCTGCCGGACCGCTTCGACATCACCGGTCCATCGGGCCTCGCCGAGCGGATGGCGCCGACCCACCACGCCAACCGGGTCGAGCCGTACGTCAAGATGCAGCTGATCAGACCGGATCTGCTGCCGGATCCCGGTCCTGGCGTCCGGTTGCTCGAGGCCGACGACGGCGACGCGTGCACCGCGCTGCTCGAGCAGACGAGCACATCCCCGGAGTTCTTCCGCCACGACCTGCTCGGCACGGGCCGGCACACCGGCATCTTCGACGGCAACACCCTCGTGGCGATGGCCGGCACGCACGTCATCGACACCGGTCAGGGCATCGCCGCGATCGGCAACGTCAACACGCTGCCCGCCTACCGGAGTCGCGGGCTCGCGCGTCAGGTCGTCGCCGCGCTCGCTCTGAGGTTGTGGGACGAGGTCGACGTCGTCGCCCTCAACGTCGGGCGCGACAACACGCCGGCGCGCAACCTCTACGAGGGCCTCGGTTTCCTTCCGCTCATGGAGTACGAGGAAGCCGAGCTCATCCGCCGCTGAGGAAGCGCGACGTACGATTGCCGTCGGAGAACGTCGTCGGCGACACCCGGCGACACCCGGCGACCGAGCGGACAGGAGCGTGTGGTGAGACCGTGGATCGCGCTGGCATTTGGCCTGATGATGCTGCTGACGGCCTGCGGCGGCGCCGCGGAGACGTCAGATGGCGGCGCGGCGTCGGAGGAGGCGCCGACCGCGGCTGATGACACCATCGCCTCCGAGGCCGCGTCAGAACCGACGGAGCTCGCCTGCGACGTCGACAGCCTGCCGCTGAAGACGGAGGGCACCCTGACGGTCGCGACCGGTGAGCCGGTGTTCGAGCCGTGGATGGTCGACGACGATCCGACGAACGGCGAGGGCTTCGAGAGCGCCCTGGTCTACGCCCTGGCCGAGCAGCTCGGGTTCGCCGAAGGCGACGTCGAGTGGGTGCGGACCGGCTTCGACGAGGCCATCGCGCCGGGCACGAAGGACTACGACTTCAACATCCAGCAGTACTCGATCACGCCCGAGCGCGACGAGGTTGTCGACTTCTCCGACGGCTACTACGAGGTCGAGCAGGCGCTGGTCGCTGCCGAGGACTCGTCGGTCGCCGACGCCACGAGCGTCGCCGACCTGCAGTCGGCGCGTCTGGGTGCGGCGATCGGCACCACGAGCCTCGACTACATCGAGCAGGTGATCCAGCCAGAGGCGCAGGCCCAGGTCTTTGACGACAACGCTGCGGCCAAGGCGGCGTTCGACGCCGGTCAGGTCGACGGGCTGGTGTTCGACCTTCCCACCGCCTACTACATCACAGCCGTCGAGATCCCCGACGCGTCGATCGTCGGCGTGCTGCCGCGGGAGGACACGACGGCGGCGTCGGAGTCGGGCGCGAGCGAGGCGGCCGGCGGTGCCGAGGAGCTCGGCATGCTGTTCGAGGAGGGTAGCGAGCTCGTGCCGTGCGTCAACCAGGCACTGGCGGCGTTGCGCGACGACGGCACCCTGGATGCGCTCGAGGAGGAGTGGCTCAGCCGGTCCGGTGACATCCCGACGCTGACGCCCTAGTTCGTTGGGGGCGCCCGGACCCGAGTCGGTCGACGTCGAGGCCACGCCGCCGAGCGCCTGGCCCGGATCCGGTGCGTTGGGCGCCGCCCGTGGATGGCTCGCCGAGGAGGGCGCCAAGGGCGCGCTGATCGCCGCGGTCAGCACGGTCGCGGTGTTCGGGCTGGCGGTCTGGGCGGTCCTCGGCAGCCAGAACTGGGACGCCGTGCGATCCCAGTTCTTCAACCCCGAGAACTTCGCCGAGGCGTGGCCCGACGTGCTCGCCGGGTTCTGGCTCGACCTGCGCATGTTCGCGATCGCGCAGATCGCGATACTGGTGTTCGCCCTGCTCGTTGCGGTCATCCGCAGCCTGCGCGGTCCGGCGTTCGTGCCGCTGCGGCTGCTCGCCGTCCTCTACATCGATCTGTTCCGCGGCGTGCCGTTGATCCTGGCCATCCTGCTGTTCGGCTTCGGCGTCCCCGCGCTCGACCTGCCCGGGGTGCCACGCAGCCCGCTGTTCTGGGGCGTCACGACGCTGGTCCTGTCGTACTCCGCCTACACCGCCGAGGTCTACCGCTCCGGCATCGACTCGGTGCCCGAGAGCCAGCGGTCGTCCGCACAGTCGCTCGGGCTGACCCAGTGGCAGAGCCTGCGCTACGCGATCCTGCCCCAGGCGGTGCGAAACGTCGTGCCGGCGTTGCTCAACGGCCTGGTGAGCCTGCAGAAGGACGTCGCGCTGGTCAGCGTGCTCGGGGTGCGCGAGGCTGTGCGTGCGGCCGAGATCTACACGTCGCGGACGTTCAACTACACGTCGTTCGTGGCCGCCACCGTGCTGTTCCTGCTCATCAGCGTGCCGGCGGCACGGTTCGCCGACTGGTACTCGGCCCGCGACCGGGCCCGGCGCTCGCAGATGGCGGCATGAGCGCGGCCGACACGGCAGGGACGCCGCGCCTGCAGCTCGACGGCGTGCACAAGCGGTTCGGCGCGAAGCTGGTGCTGCGCGGGATCGACCTGACCGTCGACGAGCACGAGGTCGTGTGCCTCATCGGGCCCAGCGGGTGCGGGAAGTCGACCCTGCTGCGCTGCGTCGACCTGCTCGAGCGCATCGACGCGGGGCGCATCCTGCTCGACGGCCGCGACATCACCGCGCGGGGCATCGACGCGAACGCGGTGCGCAAGCGCATGGCCATCGTGTTCCAGGCGTTCAACCTGTTCCCGCACCTGTCGGTGATCGACAACGTCACGCTGGCACCGCGCAAAGCGCACCGGCTCCGCCGTGTGGACGCGGAGGCCAAGGCCCGCGACCTGCTTTCGCGGTTCGGGCTGGCCGACAAGGCCGACGAGTACCCCGAGCGGCTGTCCGGTGGCCAGCAGCAGCGGGCGGCGATCGTGCGTGCGTTGACGATCGACCCCGATCTGCTGCTGCTCGACGAGGTGACCTCGGCGCTGGACCCCGAGCTCGTGGCCGAGGTGCTGGCCGCGATCCGGGAGCTCGCCGCCAGTGGCATGACCATGGTCCTCGCCACACACGAGATGGGGTTCGCCCGCGATGTCGCCGACCGCGTGTGCTTCCTGCACGAGGGCCGCGTGCTCGAGTCCGGCCCGCCCGCCCAGGTGCTGACCGACCCGCTCGAGGAGCGCACCCGCCAGTTTCTGTCACGCATCATCGAGGCCGGCCGTCTCTGACCGATCTGGGGAACCGGCCCCACCACCTGCTGCCTCCCCTGTCCCCAGATCGATTCGGTCCATACGATCTGGAAGACATCCAACGGTACGGTGCACCTGCCGTCCTCAGGAGTGCGTGCCACGGTGTGGCGGCTGACCACGAGGGTGGCGACCTGTCCGGTGGACGAGGAGTGGGAATGACCGCCGATGGTGCCGGCGCCGAACGGCGCCGCGTCGCGATCGTGACCGGGGGTCAGCCGGAGGGTCGGCATCGGCGCGGCCATCGCACGACGGCTCGCGACGGACGGGTGGCGGTTGATGCTGCACGCGTGGACCCCGCACGACGTCGGACAGCCCTGGGGCGCCGACCCGGGTGGGCCTGAGGCGATCGTGGACGGGCTGCGCGCCGGCGGCGCCGACGTCCGCGCGGTGTCTGCGGACTTCGCCGAGGCCGACGGTGTGGACCGCGTCATGCGAGCCGCGGCCGGCGCCTACGGCCACGTGGACGCGCTGATCGCGAACCACGCCCGCAGCAGCAACCAGTCGGTCGAGGAGCTGACCGCCGATGAGCTGCAGCGCACGTTCGCGGTCAACACGACCGCGACGTTGCTGCTGACACAGGCCGTCGTGGCGCAGCACGACGGTCGTGACGGTGGCCGCGTCGTGCTGTTCACGTCGGGCCAGTACCACCGTGCGATGCCCGACGAACTACCCTACGTCGCGTCGAAGGCGGCACTGCACGAGCTCGCGCCGAGCCTTGCGGTCCATCTCGCGCCGCGGGGGATCACCGTGAACTGCGTCAACCCCGGCCCCACCGACACAGGCTACGTCGACGAGGTCGGACGGCGGGCCGTTGCCGCCGCGAACCCCGGTCGACGTTGGGGCCGGCCCGACGACACCGCCCGGCTGGTGGCCTGGCTGGTCAGCGACGAGGCGGCGTGGATCACGGGGCAGACGATCGCGTCGGACGGCGGATGGTCCGCACGCGGCGGTGGATGAGTCCGTGCCGCGGCTCAGGTCGCAGACCGTGGAACGAACCGGACGAACGGGACCGCCCGCCCCAGCTCCCGGTAGTCCCGCACGCTGCCGGCGACCTCGAAGCCCATGAACCCCGCCAGCCGCCGTGCCGTGCGTGGATGCGCATCCGCGTACCGCGCCATCATGCCAGAGCCCTCGTCGTCGGACAGCGCGCGGGCCGTGACGGGGATGGTCCGGCGTCCGACCTGGATGCTGACGTCCGGTGTCGCCAGGAGGTTGCGGTACCAGTCGGCTGTCGGGCCGAAGCCGGACGCCACGGTCCAGGTGTCCGCGCGCGGGTCGTGGTCGACGACCTCCACGACCACGGTCCGAAGACGTCCGCTGCGGCGTCCGACGTGGTTGATCAGCACGAACCGGGTGCCGAGCAGCCATCCCAGGCCGAGCCGGTAGCAGTGGACCGGCAGACGGAACAGCAGCCGTCGCCAGCCCGTCGGTCGCTCGGGGCGTCGTCGCTGCCGCATCAGTCCTCCGGTGTCCGCCGGCCGCACGATCCGGCTAGCATCGGGCGTCGTCGGAGTCGTTCTTCAGGGGGCCACCGTGCGGCGCGCACTCAGCATCATCCTCGCACTGCTCCTGGCCGTCGCTGCGGTGCCGGCCCTCGCGCATCCGGTGCTGCCGGACACGATCACGCTGACCAGCGACGCCACCGCGGACACGGGCTTCCAGGCGGAGGGCATCGTGGCGCGCGGGCGCTACGCGTGGGCGGGATCCCTGGCGACCGGAACGATCGTGCGGGCCAACCTGGTGACAGGTGAGGTCACCACGCTGGTGGAGTCGGCTGCGGGCCCGGCTGTCGGCCTGGCACTCGACGGTCGTGGTCGGTTGTGGGTGGCGGGCGGCCCCAGCGGCCAGGCCCGCGTCCACGACACACGTACCGGCGAAGAGGTCGCTGTCCTCCAGCTGGCCGGGGCGGGCACGGCGTTCATCAACGACGTGACGGTCACCCGGGACGCAGCCTACCTGACGGACTCGTTCAACGCGGTGCTGTACCGCGTGCCGATCTCCCGGCGTGGCGACGTCGGCGACGCCGAGGCACTGACGCTCGGTGGGGACTTCGAGCTCGCCGACGGCTTCAACAGCAACGGCATCGTCGCCACCGGCTCGGGACGGCGGACCCGCCTCGTCCTCGCGCAGTCCACCGACCCGGTCGACGCTGAGGGCAGCGCGCTGTACGTCGTCGACCCCTCCGGAGCGACCGCCGAGGCCGAGCGCATCGCGTTGCGGGGCGACGTCAGCAACGCGGACGGGCTCGTACTGCGTGGCCGGACCCTGTACGTCGTGGAGAACCAGCTGGACCGGATCGCAGAGGTGCGCCTCTCGGGTGACCTGCGGCGGGGTGAGGTCGTCCGGCGGCTCACCGATGACGACTTCGCCACGCCAACGACGGCCACGCTGGCCCTCGGCGCGCTGTATGCCGTCAACGCGCAGTTCGCGGCCCAGGGTGCTGGTGCCGACCCGGCCACGCTCGACTACGAGATCGTCCGCGTCGAGCTTCGGTGACCGGCGCCAGCCGCCGAAGGCGCCTCTTGGCCGTAGGACGGTCCCCGCTCCGGGTCAGCGACGGTCCTGCATGAACCGGAACCGGTCGCGGGTGGCGGCGACGGTCGCAGCGTCCACGTCGCACACGAGCAGCGCCTCACGATCGGCTGCCGACGCGAGCACCTCACCCATCGGATCGACGACCATCGAGTCGCCGACGTAGGTCAGCCTGCCACCCGTGCCGACGCGGTTCACGCCGAGCACGTAGGCCTGGTTCTCGACGGCCCGGGCGCGCAGCAACGTGCGCCAGTGCTCGCGCCGGGTGTCGGGCCAGTTCGCCGGCACGATGTAGACGTCGGTGTCCTGCGCGGTCGCCCAGAACTCGTCTGCGAAGCGCAGGTCGTAGCAGACGAACAGCGTGACCCGCAGGCCCTCGACGTCGACGGTCACGTGGTCGCTGCCCGCCCGGAAGTGCTCGTGCTCGCCGGAGTGGGTGAAGGGGTGGATCTTGCAGTAGCGGTGCACGGCCCCGTCCGGGGCGGCCAGCACCAGGGTGTTGAACGGCCGCTCGGTGGCGTCGACCCGCTCGGCCACGGAGCCGGCTATCCACGCGTCGTGGCGCTGCGCCTGCTCGACGAGGAACGACGCGGCCGGACCTCCGACCGGTTCGGCGGTGACGTCGGTGTTCATCGAGAAGCCCGTGGCGTACATCTCGGTGAGCACGATCAGGCGCGCGCCCGCACCTGCCGCGCCGGCGATCCGTGGTGCCAGTGCGGCGAAGTTGGCCTTGGGGTCCTCCCACGCGATGTCGTGCTGGATGACTGCGACCCTCATGACGTCGGATCTCCGCCGTCGCTGCCCTCGGCGCGCATGTGCATCCCCTCTCCGACCGGGCTCATCGGCCCTTGTCGAGCTTCGCCAGCCGCGCCAGCCCCTCGTCGATCAGCGCCTCGGACTTGCAGAACGCGAACCGCACGAGCGGCGCGCCGACCTCGGTGTCGTCGTAGAGCACGACCTCGGGCACCGCCGCGACGCCGACGCGCTCGGGCAGGGTCATGCAGAACGCCATGCCGTCGTCGTAGCCGAGCGGGCGGATGTCGGCGGTGGCGAAGTAGGTGCCGGCGGGTGTGCCCACCTCATAGCCGAGCGCGCGCAGGCCGTCGCACAGCTGGTCGCGCCGCGCGCGGTAGTGGCTTGTCAGCTCGTCGAACACGCCGTCACCGAGCGATAGCCCGTACGCGACGGCGTGCTGGAACGGCGTGCCGTTGGTGAACGTCAGGAACTGCTTGGTCGTCCGCAGCGCGGTGGTCAGCGGCGGTGAGGCGCACGCCCAGCCGATCTTCCAGCCGGTGAACGAGAAGCTCTTCCCGGCCGAGGAGATCGTCACCGTGCGATCGCGCATGCCGGGGTATGTCGCCAGCGGCACGTGCTCACCGTCGAACACGAGGTGCTCGTAGACCTCGTCGGTGACCACCAGCAGATCGTGGGCGACGCACAGCTCGGCGATCTGCGCCAGCTCGTCGCGGCGGAACACCTTGCCGGTCGGGTTGTGGGGGCTGTTGAGCACGAGCATCCGCGTCCGTGGCGTGATGGCGCGCGCGAGCGCGTCGGGATCGAACGAGAAGTCCGGCGGACGCAGCGTCACCGTCCGGCGCACCGCGCCCGCCATTGCGATGTTCGCGGCGTGCGAGTCGTAGTAGGGCTCGAAGGTCACGACCTCGTCGCCGGTGTCGCACATCGCCAGGACGGCTGCCGCCAACGCCTCGGTGGCGCCGGCGGTCCCCGTGATCTCGTCGTCGGGGTCGAACGCCAGGCCGTAGCGGCGGTGCTGGTGCGCCGCGATCGCGCGACGCAGTGCGGGCACGCCGGTGCCGGGCGCGTACTGGTTGTGTCCGTCGCGCAGCGCGGCGATCGCCGCGTCACGGATCTCTGCCGGACCCTCGACGTCGGGGAACCCCTGGCCCAGGTTGACCGCGTCGTGGCGGACGGCCAGGCCGGTCATCACCGCGAAGATCGTCGTGCCGAATCCCTGCATGCGGGGGATCAGCGGCGAGCGTGGCGACGGCCTGCCCGCGGGCGATGAAGCGGTGGGGCACATGGACTCGCCTCCGGCGGCTGGGATGTCCCAGATGGTAGCGGGCGTGTCGGATGTTCGGTGGCCGCGTGTCGGTGCCCGACGACCGCACGGCAGCCGGTCGGCGCGAACGGCCGATCGCGGCGCCCGGGCTCCGAGAGGCCCGCGACGTGCCGCGGGCTGGCTGGTCGGGCGATTCGCGGATTGCCTACGCATGTGCGAGGCTCTGGCCCCCGGTGGTGTTGTCCCTGCACATGCCGGCGAGCGCCAGGCACGACGACGATGCCTTCCGGAGGGGTGCACCATCATCGACCTCGCCGTGGGCACGGCGTCGATCGCAACGTGAGTGGACGTATGGCGCGCAGACCAGCCAGCTCGACCAGAGACCGCAGCCGGCCGACGGCGCGGGGACGGTCCACGCCGGCCCGGCAGTCGTTGCAGAGCCGGATCCTGTCACGCGTGCTCGTGATCTCGATCGCGCCGATGCTGTTCATCGGCATGATCGCGCTGGTCAGCCTGGTCGGGTTGTCGCGGTCGGCGGAGCAGGACGTCGCGGCCAGCCGCGAGGAGCTCAGGCAGGACGTCGTCGGACCGGCGGTCCGGAGGGACGCCGCCGGCGTCGCGCGCGAGGTGGAGCGACTGCTGGCCGAGCGGGTCGCCGACGTCGTCGAACTGTCCGTGTCGCCACTGCTGGTGTCCGCCGCAGGGGAGGCAGCGACGGATGTCGGCGACGCCCTGGTCGCGACGCCGATCACCGAGCTCGAGCAGCAGTACGCCGGCTCACGACGGTTGGCGGGGGGCTCGGACGCCGAGCGGCACCTCCGCGCGATCGCGAAGCGCCAGGCGGTGTTCCGGCAGCTGCTGTTCACGGAGCGCAACGGCTTCACGGTCGGCTCGTCGTCGAATCCGGAGCACCTCAGCAACAGCGGGGAGCCATGGTGGTCGACCGCGTGGGACGACGGGTTCTTCATCGGCCCCGTCGAGCGACTCGGCACGGACGCCTACGGCCTGACGGTTGCGGCCCGCATCGGTGAGCAGGGGACCGACGAGCACGCCGGGGTCGTGAAGGCGATCATCAACGTGCGGGTGCTGCAGCGGACCACGGACCGGATCGCCCGGGACAGCGGCTCTGACGTGACGCTGCTGACCGGGGAGGGCGAGCTGCTGGCCGAGACCGTCTCCGACCACGACGCCTCACGGCTGTTGAACCCCGAGATCGAGCTGGACGCCGAGCGCGCGGAGACCGTCGAGCGTGCTCTCGGTAGCAATGAACCGGGCGTGGCGCTGACCGAGAGCTCCGTCGCCGGCTTCGCACCGGTGTCGACGGTCGACGGCCGTCTGCGGCGCCTGCTCCAGCGCTTCGACAACCTCGACCAGGACCCGATCTCGTGGATCGCTGTCGTGGAGCGGCCCATCGACGCGGCCTTCGCGCCCCTGGCCAGGCTGTCGGACGTGTCGGACGGCCTCAGCGCGACCGCGCGCACGTTCGCGATCATCGTCGTCGTCGCCCTCCTGCTCTCGCTGATCGCCGCGTTCCTCGTGTCGACCCGCCTGGCCCAGCGCATCGTCGGACCGCTCCGGTCGCTCGGCGCGACCGCACGCAACATCGCCGACCACCAGCTGCCGGTGCTCGTGCACCGTGCGCAGAGGCCAGGCGCTGGCCGCGACACCGACCTGCCCGTGCTCCCCGCGGTCGAGCTGCGCACCAACGACGAGATCGAGGACGTCGCCGACGCGTTCAACATCGTCAGCAGCACCGCTGCCGACCTCGCCGCCGACCAGGCACGGAGCCGCCGGAACGTCGCCCGCATGTTCGTCAGCCTCGGTCGTCGCAACCAGAACCTGCTGAGCCGTCAGCTCGAGTTCATCGACCGGCTCGAGCGCGACACCTCCGACCCCGACCTGCTAGACGACCTGTTCCGCCTCGACCACCTCGCGACACGGATGCGGCGCAACGCCGAGAGCCTGCTGGTGCTCGCCGGCGAGGAGCCCGCACGCCGGTGGTCGGAGCCGGTCTCGTTGACCTCCGTGGTGCGGGGTGCGATCTCCGAGGTCGAGGACTACCGGCGCGTCACCCTCGACGGCGTCGACGAGGCGCAACTCGCCGGCGCCGCGGTCGCCGACGTCACGCACCTGCTGGCCGAGCTCATCGAGAACGCCACGCAGTTCTCGCCGCCCGACACACCGGTCGACGTCGTCGGCCGACGGGTCGTCGACGGCTACGCGCTGGCCGTCGTCGACGACGGCGTCGGCATGAGCGTGGAGCAGCTCGAGGACGCGAACCGGCGGATCGACGCATCGCCGATGGTCGATCGGGTGCCCTCCAGCTTCCTCGGCCTGTTCGTGGTCGGTCGCCTCGCCGCCCGGCACCGCATCCGCGTGCGGCTGGGCGAGTCGACGACCGAGGGTGTGACGGCAAAGGTGCTGCTGCCGACGGCGCTGATCGACCCGCCGGTGCCGACGGGCGTGGCCGGGAACCGCGGGCCGGCGCTCGAGGCCGGTGCGCTGCCCGACGACGCTGCCGAGGGTGCGGCAGCGCACGACGTGACCGCCGCGGAGTCCGACGCCGACGGCGTCGGGATCGACGTGGCCGATGACACCGCGACCGAGCGGACGCACGTCTCGGCGTCGGTGGTGCGCGAGCGCCGCCCGGCGTTCGACCAGACCGCGCCGCCCATCCCCGGACGTGGTGGCCGCACGTGGTCGTCGGAGGAGCGGACGTCGTCCCGTGCGCCGTTCGACCATATCGAGATGCGCGGGCTGACCGACGACGAGGTCGACCTGCGGGACGCGGAGACTGAGCCCGACGTCGGACCCGCCGAGTCCGACGACCGGTCATCTACCGTTGACGAGCACGGTCCTGATGACGGAGCGGCGGCGGGACCGCCCGACGAGGCCGTCGACCTGGGCCTTGATCTGCGGGAGCCGTCCGAGGTGCGCGACGATCGACCCGACACGGCGACGCAGGAGCCGGGCGAGCCGTGGTCGGGTGACCGCGCGTTCGACGATCTGGCGTACACCGGAGAAGCGCGCTACCCACCGGTCGGCGACAGCGCCCCAACGGACGTCGAGGTCGCCGAGGACGCGTTCGGAGCGGAGCCGGTGGCCGGAAGCGCGATCGGAGCGGATCGAGCGGAGGTCGGGGACGTGGTGGCGGGGGACGTGGTTGCCGAGCCCGTGGCGAGGGATCGGGCCGCAGCGACCGACGGTCCCGGGGACCTCGAGACCGAGGTCGTGTCCGACGAGCCCGACGACGTCGAGACGGCGGGCGAGCCGGTCACCACGGACCGGCGCGATCAGCCGACGGCGGACGACGTCGGTGCGTGGTGGACCGGTGATCTCGGCCCGCATGAACCGGCCGAGGGGTCGCTGGACGACATCTGGGCGCCGCACGACACCACGGTGTTCCCCGCCGATGACCGGCCAGCGCCTGGCGCAACCGACGGCACCCCGGCGCCCGGTGGGACCGAGGACACGCGGCCGCCTGCCGCGACCGATGACGATCCGCTGATCGAGCCGGCTCCGCTCGACGACGATCCGCTGGTCGAGCCGGCTCCGCTCGACGACGATCGACCAGCGGCCGTGACGGAGGCGGAGGACGACCCGCGCGACGCCGCACCTGTCCTCGAGGTACGTCGGCGGGCCTCGCGGCGGGAAGGCGCCGCCGGCGGCCCTGCCAACGGCCGGGCGCTGCTGCGCACGGAACGAACACCGGCCGCAGATGACGCGGCGCCGTCGGAGCCTTCGCCCTCTCGGGCGACGACGAACGCCGAGGTGACCGACGAGCATGGTGTCACGCTCACGGCCGCCGAGCACGAGGCGCGGGCCACACGGGACCGCCTGTCGCGCTTCCAGCGCGCGGTGCAGGAGGGTCGATCACAGACACGGAGTCGGCACAACGGGGGAGAGCATCACGATGCGTAAGCTGAGTGGCAGCGCACGCAACTTCAACTGGTTGCTGTCAAACTTCGTCCGCGACGTCGCCGGGGTGCGCGAGGCGATCGCTGTCAGCTCGGACGGGTTTCTGCTCGCCGGATCGGCGGGAAGGGAACGGGACGGCGTCGAGCAGTTCGCGGCGATCGTGTCCGGCCTGACCAGCCTGACCAATGGCGCCGGGAGCCTGCTGGACTGCGGCGACGTCGATCAGGTGATCGTCGAGATGCGCGAGGGCGTGCTGTTCATCTCGTCGATCAGCGACGGCAGCACCCTCGCGGTCCTCGCCGACAAGGACTGCGACATGGGCCTGGTCGGCTACGAGATGACGTTGCTCCTCGACCGGGTCGGCACGACGCTGACGCCCGCGCTCATCAGCGAGCTGAAGAACGCGCTCACCGTATGAACGGCCGTCCGCACGCCGAGGACCACGGGCGCCTCGTGCCGCCCTACATCGTGACTGGCGGACGCACCCGCTCGTCGGCTGACGACCTCGCGTTGGAGACCCTGGTGACGACGACAGCGGAGGGCATCGCGGGCGCCGACCGCCACGTGTTCGAGCAGCGGCGCATCCTCATGACCTGCCGCGACCCGATGTCGATCGCAGAGGTCGCCGCCGAGCTCGAGGTGCCGGCCGGCGTCGCCCGCGTGCTGATCGGTGACCTGGTGTCCGATGGCCTGCTGCGCGTCACCGGACCGACCGATATGAACGAACAGCTCATCAGGAGGCTGATCGATGCCGTCCGCTCCCTCTGAGGGTCCCGCATCGGCCACGCAGCCGAAGTCGGTCAAGATCATCGTGTCCGGCGGCTTCGGCGTCGGCAAGACCACGTTCGTGGGGGCGGTGTCGGAGATCGTCCCGTTGCGGACCGAGGCCGCCATGACATCCGCCAGCGTCGACATCGACGACGCCGCGTGGCTGCCCGACAAGACGACGACCACGGTCGCGATGGACTTCGGTCGGATCACCTTCGACGACGCGTTGCGCCTGTACCTGTTCGGAACACCGGGGCAGGACCGGTTCGGGTTCATGTGGGACGACCTGGTGCGGGGCGCGCTCGGGGCGGTCGTGCTCGTCGACACGCGCCGGCTCGACCACTGCTACACCTCGATCGACTACTACGAGTCGCGTGACATCCCGTTCGTCGTCGCGGTCAATCAGTTCGACGACGCGCCTGTCCATCACCGCGACGACATCCGGTACGCGCTGAACGTCGGCGACGACGTGCCGATGCTGCGCTGCGACGCCCGCGACCGCGAGTCTGTCAAGGAGGTGCTGGTCGCCCTGCTCGAGACCGTCCTGCTCGCCGTGCAGCGGCAGCGGGCCGAGGGGAACGACGTCAACAGCCAGGCCTCGGTCGCCGCGGCACAGGGCTGACCTCCGGCGTCAGCGGCGGGCAGCGTTCGCCCGCGGCGGCTCACCCAGGTCGGCGTCGTCCTCGACGGCGGCGAGCCCCCGGGGCGCGGCCACGCAGGCGACGCCCAGCAGCGTGCACGCGCCGATCGCCCACAGCGTCATACGCTGCGCTCCGGCGATGGTCGAGGAGGTCCCGAGCACGACCACCACCAGCAGCACCGTCGCGGTCACGATGACGGCCCAGATGGCAACTGGCAGTCCGAGCACCCACCTGCGCAGCGGCGCCGCGTCGTCGTGCTGCTGCGGGTCCGTGTGCGCGCGCCAGGCGGCGAACCCGGCGGCGGCGAAGGCACCGCCGACGAGCGCGGGCAGCATCACGGTCGCGACCTTGGCGTGCGCGGCGAGCATGTCGGCCGCGACGGCCTGCTCGGTCTGCGTCTGTGACAGGAACTGGTTCACCACGAGCAGGACGACCACCTGGAACACGCAGAGCATGCCGATGAACAGCAGCGTGAACTGGGCCACCGCCGTCCAGGTGCCCGCCTCGCGCAGAGCGGCGCGCCACGCGGGCGCGTCCGACGTGTCCCGGCTGTCGGTGGCTGTGGTCGACGCCGCGTCGGCCGGCGCCTGCGCTGCCGTCGGACCGTCGTCGCGGGCCGATGCCCGCGGGGTCCCGCCGTGGGCCGTGCGCGGTGCCGCCGTCGCGCCGGCTGCGTCCGTCGACGCCTCGGTGGACACGTCGGGTGACGGACCGCGGTCCATCGGGACGGTCGGGATGTTGGCGAACCGGTCGGTGATCGGGCCCGCGTCGTCCAGCGACGCCGCCGCGGGAGACGGCTCGTCGGCTCGTGCCTGTGGACCCGTCGTGGCGGGCGGCGCTCCAGCGGCCTCGGCGGCGTCGGGCGCGCGCGCCCGGACGACGTCCTGGTCGTCCGCCGGCGGGGCCTCGGCGTCGAGGCGGTCCGTGTCGCCCATCGGTTCGACCGGGTGGGCGGTCGGGGCCTGGTCCGTGGACCCGGCCGCGGCGTCGTCCGTGACGTCGTCGGCGCCGGTGGGAGCCAGATCGTCGACCGCGCCCGCCTGGAGCCGGTCGGGCGCGGCGGAGGCGTCGGACGGGATGCGGGTGTCCGGCGGGGACTGGAACGCCTCGATCAGCGACGCCGCCACTGACGACGGCTCCGTTCGATGCGGCCGGTCGGGTTCGTCGCTGCCGGGTTCGTCGCCACCGGGTTCGATCTCACGCAGGACGACCTGCTCGCGTCCGTCGTCGTCCCGGCGTGGACCGCGGGGGCGCCTCGAGGTCGTCGCGCCGGCCTGGTCCTCCGGTGGGTGACCGGCATCGCCGGCGCTCATGACGCGAGCCTGCTGGAGCATGCCAGCGAGCACGCTGTCGCCTGCGACGTCCCCTGACTCCAGCCCGGCGCGGCACGAGGCGCAGACACGGGTGCCCGCCCGTGTGTCCCAGCCGCACACTTCACACGCCTGCATGTCCACCGTTCCTACTGGATCGCAACCACGATGGCCGAAGACAGCGGTGGCCGTACTGTACCGGAGGCCGGGTGGGGCGCCGAATCCGCGGGTGCCATCGAACGGACGGCGCCTCCCTACCAGTGCAGCACAGCGTCGGCCGTGCGCAGCAGCTCGGACTGCTCCGCGGCGTCGGCGATGGTGACGCCGGAGATGAGCGCGTCGGCGTCGAGGCCCTGGTGGGCGGCGCTCACGGCGTCGACGTAGACGAGGACGCCGGACTCGAGGAGGCCCCGCAGATCGCGCGCACACCGGGCGTTGGGCAGCGGCACGCCGGCGAGGCGCGCCTCCGGCACGGCGCCGCTCGCCGCCGCGTACTCGATCGCGACGCCGCGGAGCAGCACCGTCAGATCGACGTCCTCCGCGACGGCGTAGACGTTGGCCTCGAGCACCGGATCGTGGGGCGACATCGCGGCCGGCGCCGCGGTCAGGATGCTCACGACACGACGCGCCACGGCTGACCTCCTCCCGGTGCGAGCACCACGTCGGCCTCCCGCACGAAACGCCACAGGTCCGCGTCGTCACCCGCGACCACGCCGTCGACCATGCGGCGTCCTCCAGCGGCCCCTGCCTCGACGACCCAGTCGAGCGTGGCACCGTGCACACCGCGGTGCAGCAGGGCGCGAACGGCGTCCGCGATGGGGCCGGAATCCAGCGCCAGGTCGACCGCAGTGCCGTGGGCGAACACCATGACCCGGTGCTCCGCCGCCAGGAGCCGGTCTGCCAGCTGCAGGGCGGTCGCCGCGGCCGACGAGCTGGTCGCCGACGACAGCACCACGGTGACGGCGCGGCTCACCACCACTGCGCCCGCGTCTCGGGGTCGCCAAGCAGCGTGACGACGGCATCCAGATCGACCAGCTCCACACCCACGGCTCGTGGCTCGACGGCGCGCTCGGTCACAGCGTCGGTGTGTGCCCAGATCCGCACACCTGCGTCGCGGGCCGCCGCGAGGTCGTCGGCCGCGTCGTGGGTGGGCCGGAGGACCGTGGTGGCGGCGTCAAGCAGCACGATGGTCACGTCCGCACCTGCCGTGGCCCACCCGGTACCCAGCGCGAGCGCCTCCTCCGGTTGTTGCGACGTCAACAGCGCATGGGTCATGGTGCGTGCCCTCCCGCCACACGACACGAGATCATGTCCGCCCCTTGCGGATGAGCAGCCGGATCGCCGGCCGTCCCTGGTCGTCGGTCGCGCGCTCGACCCCGATGAGCTCGTGGCCGGCGCGGTCGGCCCACCGTGCGAACGCGGCCGGGGAGCCCGGTCCGCCGGCCAGCACCTCCAGCACCGCGCCCGGGTCGAGCGCGGTGATCGCTCGCATGGCACGGACAACGCCGGTCTCGCGGGGTGCGCCGCGCGCATCGACGCGCCCACCCACCGTGACCAGCAGGCGGTTGCTCGCCGGCCCTGCCGGGGCGGGACGCACAGCCCAGCCTGGCGCTCGGTCGCCGTCGACGTCGGCGACCGGCGCAAGCTGCACCGGCCGCCACACGCGCGCGAAGGCACCCGTCAGCAACCCCCACTCCAGCGCGGCCGCCAGCCCACCCCGTACCGGACGGAGCGGGTCGATCAAGCCGCCCAGCCGGCTGAGCAGCGCCTCGCCGTCGTCGGCCTGGTGCACCTCGACGAGGTAGCCCTCGGACCGCAGGATCCTGCCGACGACGGCGGCCGCCTCCGGCAGCGACCCGCACGGCTCGTCGCTGCGGTCGGCCAGCCGGTTGCCCTCGCGGGCGGCCGCCTGGCGGACGACCTCAAGCCGCCCCCCGGTCTGCGGACCGTTGCCGTTGCCGCTGACGATCACCTCGCCCAGCAGGCGAAGCAGCGTCGTGGGTCCCTGGGTGGGTCGGACGATCGGGTCGACACGGATCTCGTCGGCACCGATCTCGGCACGTGCCAGGTAGACCTTCGCCGGACGCCCGCCGCCCGGGTGCTTGCGGCTGCTGACAACGACCAGCCCCGCGTCGGCGAGGGTCTCCAGGTGCGTCCGTGCCACGTTGGGGTGCAGATCGAACGCCCCGGCGATGTCACGCACCGTCTGGCCCTCCCCGACGTGGCGCAGGTGCTCGTAGATGCTCGCCCGTGTGGTGCTGCGCAGCGCCCGCCGAGTGCTGACGTCCGCAGTGCGACGGACCCAGCGCTCGGACGGCGCGCCTGCGCCCGGGCCGTCGTCAGCCATGGCCGGGGGCGCGGCGGAGCACCGCATCCGTCGGTCTGAGGATGTGCAGGCCCATCGATGGATGATGCGAGACCAACATAGCCCCGTTTCTACCGTATTGATCGCCAGATCAGCCTGGCGGGCGCTCGGTCCGGTAAATATGCACGGTAAACACTAGAGCCTTGGTCGAGTCGCGCGTCATCGTGCGGTCAGGCCATCACCAGCTGCGCCCACAACAACGCCAGGGGCACACCCAACAGCACGGCGTCGGCGGTGCCGATCAGCAGGGCCGGGACCGCCTCGCCGGTCGCCTCGGACGCCGTGCCCGCACGACGGAGGACCTGGCGGAACCGCGCGCTGGCCAGCGCGGCGACGACCGCCGCGAGCGCGAAGCCGACGATCAGCACCACCGGTGGGGGCGCGACGTCGCTGGCCGCGTATACGACGAGGCCAGACGGCAGTGCGGTTGCGACGGCGGCGACTACCAGGTAGCGCTTGCGGTGGCGTACCGTCGGGCGACTCGCGACGACGACGGCTGCGTCGGTCAGCGCGATCATCGCCAGCGCACTGGCCACCAGGACCGGGTCGAGCTGATCGTGCAGGGCGACCAGGGTCGCGGCGCCGACGGCGACAAGCAGACCGGCAAACAGCGTCGACCCCACGACCGCCGCCGTTTCGTGTCGTCGTGGCGACGCGAACGCCAGGAGGAAGCTGGTCATCACCGCGAGTGCGAGGACGCCGCCCACCCACCGGCGCCCGGTGTCGGGCGCGATGAGCAGCAGCGTCGGAGGTCCGGCACCCATCACCAGCGCGGTCGGTAGCAGGGTGCGGACACTGGCCACTCCGAGTGTGGCGTGGAGGTCGATCAGGCTGCCGACGGCCACCACGACGACGACCAGGCCGAACGCCCACCGGCTCGAGAAGACGCCCACGAGCAACAGCAGCGGGACCAGCAGCGACCCGGCGAGCAGCAGCCGGTAGACGCGCTGCTGACGCAGCGTGGCGGTCGATCCACCGCTGAACGGCGGCAGGAGGGCGAGCTCGGCGCCGTCGGCCGCCAGGTTGGCCTCGTCGAGCGCCACGCGCCGGCCGTCGAGCATGCCCGACGCCACCGTCACGCGCGTCGCGAAGGGCTCGCCGAAGC
Source organism: Euzebyales bacterium (assembly GCA_035461305.1). Taxonomy (NCBI): domain Bacteria; kingdom Bacillati; phylum Actinomycetota; class Nitriliruptoria; order Euzebyales; species Euzebyales bacterium. Next base: position 32,893 of record DATHVN010000182.1, read on the forward strand.
GGTCGCAGAGGTCAGCGACGATCGCCGGCACCGTGTCGGGTGCGACCTCGACCTGCGCGGTGCCGGCCGCGTCACGCAACGCGGCGAACAACCGCACCGTGACCGCCACAGACCGCCTTTCGCCCGTTGCTGCCCAGTGTGCCCAGCCCTCACTCGTCCTCGTCGTCCCACGCGCAGCGTAGCCCGTGCCGGCGGTCATTGGCCGCGTCGGCGGTGGCGGCCCGACTGGTGCTACCGTTCAGCACAGCTTCGTGGAGCCGCTTCCACGGAGCACACGGTGGGTGGACACCGCCGGACGGGCGGCGCCGTGTGAGGCTCTCGACACAGGGACGGCCGGTGAGGTTGCTGATCCTCTCCGACGGTGACAGCGCGAAAACGCTGTTACCGGCCTTGGAGTTCCTCGACCACAGCGTGGCCGTGGCGCCACTGCACCCGCGCGAGGCGCCCGACGCGCACGAGGCCGACCTGGTGGTGATCGACGCGACCGACGACCTGGGTGCGGCGTCGAGCACGTGCCGGTCGATCGTCGCCTCCGATCGGTCGCGTCCCGTGCTGGTCGTCGTCGACGAGGGCGGGCTGGCGGCCATCAAGAGCACGTGGGGCTTCGACGACTGGCTGCTGCCACGTGCCCGGCCTGCAGAGCTCGAGACGCGGCTGCGGCTGCTGGCCGAGAACGCCCGCAACACGCGCAGCTCGCGGGCACGCATCGGCGACCTGTCGATCGACGAGGAGACCTACGTCGTGCGGCTGCGCGGCAAGCCGCTCGACCTGACCTTCCGCGAGTTCGAGCTGCTGAAGTACCTCGCGAACAACCCGGGCCGGGTCTTCACGAGGTCACAGCTGCTGCAGGAGGTGTGGGGCTACGACTACTTCGGTGGCACCCGCACCGTCGACGTCCACATCCGGCGCCTGCGTGCCAAGCTCGGGACCGAGCACGAGCAGTTGATCGGCACCGTCCGCGGGGTCGGGTACAAGCTTGATCCGGCCGGCTCGAGCTCATCGGGCGAGACGCCCTGACGGGCTCCGCGCCCGCCGTGCGGCGCGGACGTCAGAACGCCGGCCGGCGCAGGTCGGCAGCCGGGCCATCGATCGACGGCGCGATCCAGCGTTCGTAGCAGACGTCACGGTACGCGTGCTGGAACTGTTCCGACTCGTAGAGGCGGACGGCGTTGGTGCTCGCGCAGTCGACGTAGAGGATCGCCTGACGGCAGCCTCGTTGGTACAGGTGGTGCACTCCGGCCTGGAGCAGGCTCCTTCCCAGACCGAGGCCCTGGGCGCGCGGGTGGACGGCGAGCACGTAGACCTCACCGACGGGTTCGTGCGCCGGATGCTCGTCGGATTCGTGGCCGTGCCACTTGGTCCAGTGGAAGCCCAGCAGCTCGTCACCGCGCCAGGTCATCAGCAGGTCGTCGGGCCGGAACCAGTCGAGCGCACGCCGCTCGGCGAAGTCGTCTGCATCCCACCCCCCGTTCTCGGGGTGGCCGGCGAACGCGGCGTTGTTGACCTCCAGGAACGCCTCGTCATCCTGCTCGCCCTGGTACGTGCGCAGTTCGACGCCTTCTGGGAGCTTCGTCTGCTCTGGCGGTGCGGTCAGGCGCCGTGTCATGAACGCCAGTTCGCGCTGGATGTCGAAGCCCAACTCGTAGGCGAGCGTCTGGTCGGCGCGCTCGACGCGATGGACCCACAGGTACAGCAGGCCCCCACCGGCGCGGCCGACCGCCGCGGTGGTCTCATCGAGGAGTGCGGTGGCGACCTCGCCGCTCTGGCGGTGGTTGGGGTGCACCACCACCTCGACCGCGACGCGCGGCCGATCGCCGGGCCGGCCCCAGCGCATGTGCGCATAGCCGATCAGTTGGCCCCGCTCGTGCGCCAGGACGCCGAGCCAGCCGGTCGCGCCCACCTTGAGGTGGGAGTACTTGTGCTC
>DATHVN010000183.1 GCA_035461305.1 Euzebyales bacterium
TTGGGGTCCAGCGGACGCCGAGGGTGGCGAGGCGGGCGAGGTTGACCGCGCCGGCGAGCAGCTTCCAGTCCTGATCGACGCGGCGCAGACCGCGCATGCGCACGCGGCGGCCGCCGTGGCGGCGTCGCAGCAGGTGCGCGACCTTGCGTTCGACCTTGGGTCGGGTGGCGCGGTAGTCGGCCTGCCAGGCCGGGTCTTGTTGGCGGGCGCGGGCGGCCTGCAGCCGCTGCTCGTGCCGGCCGATCGTGATCGTCCGTCCGGCCGCCGCGGTGGTGCACTGCGGCCGCAGTGGACAGTCGATGCAGTGCTCGGCGAAGCGCACCGCGACCTTGTCGGCGTCACGGTCGGGGATCGCCGCGGTGTGCCCGGCCGGGCAGGTCACCGTGTGGTTCGCGAGGTCGATGTCGAAGTCGTCCTTGGAGAACCGGCCGCCGGGCGCGTTCGCCGGTTGGACCTTGACCAGCGGTTCGGCACCGAGCCGCTCGAGCCGCGCCAGGTTGTCCCCACTGCCGTACGCCGCATCGCCATACACCGTCGGGCGCTGCACGGCCTCATCCGCGGCAACCGCGCCGACGTGGCCGTCCCCGCCGTCCTGGCCGTCTCGGCTGTCGTCGCTGTCCCGGCCGTTGTCGTCAGTGCGCTGCTCGCCATCGTCATCCGCGCCGAGGTCGCCCAGCAGCTGTTCGGTCATCGCGGCGTCCCCACCACCGGCAGGGCCGGCCGCCGCGCCGGTGATGATCTCCGAGTCGGGATCGACCGCGGCGTGGCCCTTGTAGCCGTCAAAGCCCCGCGCGGTCGACTTGTGCCCGTGCCGCGCGTCGGTGTCGACGACCGAGATCACCCCATCCGATGCGACCCGCCGCACGATCCGGACCGGCCGTCGGCGGCAACGTCGGTGTCCTGGCCGATCACCACTGCCAGCAACTCGGCGGCCTGCCGCACGGCAGCCGGCAGCTCGCGGCCGTCCACGGCCGCCAGCACCGCCAGCCCGTCACGCACGAGCGCGTCGATCAGCGCTTCGCGCGCTGCGGTGTCGTCCCAGTCACACGGCGGCTTGCCCGCCGCCGTGTAGTCGTCGTCACGCGCAAGGCCCGCCCGCAGCTGCGCGGCCAACGCCGCGTCGGCGGCGCGCAGCACCCCACGGATCGCCGACCGGATCAACGTGATGGTGTCTTGGGTGGCGACGGCGTCGAACAACGGCGCGGAGTCCAACACCCGCTTGACCCCGATCAGCCCAGCCGCGGCGGCGACTTCCTTGGACACCCGGAACACTCGATCCGGATCGTTCGAGGCGCGCAGCCGCATGCGGGTGCGGACCAGCACCGTATGCACGAACGACGTCGGTCCTGTCTCCCGGCCGCCGACCCCGCACGCGTACCGCCACCGCGCGTCGAACGTGAACCGATCCGCCGCTTCGCGGTCCGATCGACTGCGACCAGGGCCAGTCCGGCGCGTCCGCGGCCGACCGCGAGGGATTCCAACGGCTGGCCGCCGAGGTCGGCATGGGCCGCGTCGGGATCGTGCTACAAGTACACCTTCGAACAGCGCGGGTGGGCCGACGACTTCGCCCGCCGCCTGGTCGAGGACTTCGCCCGCGGCTGGCACTTCGACGCCGACGCCCGCCAGTTCATCGACCCCACCGCCACCGCTCCAGACCAAGACGGTGAGGAGGAGTCGGGGGTGTCGTTCTACGACCTCGTCGTCGACTACGCCGCACGCAAGTGGCGCGGGTGGGCGCCGGCCAGCCGCCGCAACGCCGTCCGCGAACTCGCCCGCGCAACTCTGTTCCTGGTCGACCCCGACGCTCCCGACCTGTCCCCCGACGAGTACACCGCCGCCGACGTCTGGCTGCGTGACACCGCCATGCCCCCCGCCATCGACCACACCAACGAGGATGGGTGGCATGGGTGGTTCACCGCCTGGTCGCTGCCGCTGGCCGCGATCGACGACGATCACCTGCACGCGCTGCTGGAGGATTTCCGCAGCCGCGCCGCCGACGGCACCCCCCGCGAACTCGCGCCGTCGAGCATGGCCCGGGCCCGCGCCGTCCTGCGCGGCGCGTTCACCAACGCCGTCGCCCGCCGGCTCATCGAGTGGGACCCGTGGACCGCCGTCGAACCCGAAGCCGACCACGAACCTCACATCGTCGACCCCGACCTGGTCATGACCCCCGACCAGATCACCGCACTCGCCGCAGCCTGCGCCGCCATCGACCCGCGGTATGAGGCGTTCGTGCTCCTCCAAGGCTTCTGCGGGCTACGCCCAGCGAAGCGCTCGAGCTACGCCGCCGCCGCCTCGACCTCCACGCCACCCCACCCAAGGTCACCCTGGCCGGCAGCTACAACCCGTCTCCGACCGCTACCTCCAACCCGGCGAAACCAGACGCCGACCCCTGAAGGGCCGCGGGCGACGGGTCACCCGCACCATCCCCATCCCCAACAAGGTCGCCGCCACGCTCCGCGACCACCTCGCACGGTTCACCGCCACCGGCGGCGACGCGCTGGTGTTCGTCAACACCATCGGCGGACGCATCGACCTGTCCAACTTCCACCGCGACGTCTGGAAACACGCCGTCGCCGCCACCTTCCCCACCGGGCCGCTGCGCCACGTCCGCCGCCAGGACCTGCGGCACGCCGCGATCACCCTGTGGCTCAACAGCGTCGTCCCGCTCAAGGTCGCCCAAACCTGGAGCGGCCACAAGACCCTCTCGATGCTGCTCGACACCTACCTCGGCGTCAGGCGTCATGCAACACGACGAACACGTCGCCTACCAACGCGTCGAAGACGCCCTCGACCCACGACCCTGACGCGGGGCCCGCGCGCAGCCCACGCGCGGCAAGCATGGCACACCCATGGCACACCAGACTGAAACGAAGGGCCACCAGTGGCAGACAACGGCCACGGCCTCCAGGAGGGAGCGCCCCA
>DATHVN010000184.1 GCA_035461305.1 Euzebyales bacterium
GTCGACCACGGCAAGACGACGCTGGTCGACGCCATGCTCTGGCAGTCGGGAGCCTTCCGCGCCAACCAGAATGTCGCCGAACGCGTCCTGGACTCGATGGACCTGGAGCGGGAGAAGGGCATCACGATCCTGGCCAAGAACACGGCGGTCGCCTACGGCCACGTCACGATCAACATCGTCGACACGCCCGGGCACGCCGACTTCGGTGGGGAGGTGGAGCGCGGCTTGGCGATGGTCGACGGCGTGCTCCTCCTCGTCGACGCGTCCGAGGGCCCGCTGCCGCAGACGCGGTTCGTGTTGCGAAAGGCGCTTGAGGCCCCACTGCCCGTGATCCTGGTCGTGAACAAGGTCGACCGGGCCGACGCCCGGGCCGCCGCCGTGGTCGACGAGGTCTACGAGCTGTTCCTCGACCTCGACGCGACAGAGGCGCAGATCGAATTCCCGATCATCTACTGCGTCGCGCGTGAGGGGCAGGCCAGCCTCGACCCCGACGAGCGCGGCACCGATCTCGCGCCGCTGTTCGAGCTGTTGCTCGACCACATCCCGGCTCCGACCTACACCGAGGGTGCGCCGCTGCAGGCCGCCGTGACCAACCTCGACGCGTCGCCGTACCTCGGCCGGCTGGCGCTGTGCCGCGTCCACGAGGGCGTGATCCGCCGCGGCGAGCCCGTCGCGTGGTGCCGGCTGGACGGATCGATCGAGCGCGTAAAGGTCACCGAGCTGCACATCACCGAGGCGCTCGACCGCGTGGCCGCACACGAGGCACGTGCCGGTGACATCATCGCCATCGCGGGGCTGCCCGACGTCATGATCGGCGAGACGCTCGCCGAGGCCGACGACCCGCGGCCCCTGCCGGCCCTCCGGGTCGACGAGCCCAGCCTCTCGGTCACGATCGGCACCAACACCTCGCCGCTGGCGGGACGCGACGGCGACAAGGTCACCGCCCGGCTGCTCAAGGCGCGGCTGGACGCAGAGCTGGTCGGCAACGTCTCGCTGCGGGTGCTGGCCACCGATCGACCTGACACGTGGGAGGTGCAGGCTCGCGGCGAGCTGGCGCTGGCGGTGCTGATCGAGCTGATGCGCCGCGAGGGCTATGAGCTCACGGTGGGCAGACCGCAGGTGGTCATGCGTGAGATCGACGGGCGCGCGCACGAACCCATGGAGCTGGTCTCGATCGACGTGCCCGGGGAGTACCTCGGTGTCGTGACCCAGCTGTTCGGGCTCCGCAAGGCGCGCATGGAGCAGATGGTCAATCACGGCACCGGCTGGGTGCGCATGGAGTACCGCATCCCCGCGCGTGGCCTGATCGGCATCCGCACCGAGTTCCTCACCGAGACGCGCGGCACCGGAATCCTGCACCACGTGTTCGAGGGCCACGAGCCGTGGCACGGCGAGCTGCGAACCCGTCCGGCCGGCAGCCTCGTCGCCGATCGGGCCGGCGTCGCGACTGCCAACGCCCTGTTCAACCTGCAGCAGCGCGGCACAATGTTCATCGGCCCGGGCGCCGAGGTCTACGAGGGCATGATCGTCGGCGAGAACGCCCGCGGCGAAGACATGGACGTCAACCCGACCAAGCCCAGGAAGCTGACGAACGTGCGCGCGCCGGCGGCCGACGAGTTCGCCCGGCTGGTCCCGCCACGCCTGCTGTCGCTGGAGCAGACGCTGGAGTTCTGCCGCGCCGACGAGTGCGTCGAGGTCACCCCGGACGCCATCCGCCTGCGCAAGGTCACGCTCGACCGGGGCGGTCGTCGCCGGGCGGCTGCGCGGGCCGGGACTTGAGCCCGATGCGTCAGGCTACCTGTGCGGGTGGGTGACGCGGTGCGTCAGGAGACGGCACTGAGCGCGAGGTGCTGCTCGCACGCCGGGCGTGCGACCGTCGCCGGGCTCGTGCTGCTGGTGTCCGCGTGCTCCACGCCAGCGGACGTCGCCGCTTCGGGCACCGGTCCGTCGACGCGTCCGTCGGTGGCCGCCGTGACGCCGAACGCCGTGCCGTCGGGAGCGGTCGAGAGCGTCGAGCCGCAGCCGCCACAGCCCGATGCCGAGCTACGCGGGGACGAGCAGGGGTGGTTCGCGCCGGACACCACGCTGACCGTCTTCGGCCTGCACACGGCACTTGTCGCGCACGAGCAGCCGGGCGCCTTGGCGCCCGTGGTCGGCTACCTGTGGCCGACCGACGACCACACCGCGACCGGACGTGCCCGTGCCGTGGCCGACGGCCTGTGGGTCGAGGTCGAGCTGGCGGACGAGGCGACGACCGGGTGGGTCGACCGGCGCTTCCTCGGGGTCGCCGGCGCGATCGAGGACGTCGCCGCCGAGGTCCCCGCCGCCGAGCACACGCCGGTGGGCGCGGACGCGCTCGACCTGGGCACCACGGTGCTGCGGGCGCTCGGGTACGACCCCGAGGGCCTCGGTACGACGCTGTCCCAGGATCCGGTCGTCAGGCGCCGAGCCACGGTCGCCTTCGACGTCCGCCTGGCGGACGACGTGATCCTGGGCGAGCGGATCAGGGTGATCGGTGTTCCGACTGACGCGACCGAGGGCCGCTTCGAGCTGCTGCGCGTCGAGCGCACGCTCATCTGCGCACGCGCCGTGACCCCTGACGGGACCTGTCGGTGACGGCGGTCGGCGAGCGAGAATGTGACCGCGATGATCCGCCCAACCAGGGGCGCCGTCCCAGCGGGAGGTGCCGGGTGACCGTCATGCTCGTCGGTGCGGTGGCGTTCGCCGGCGTCGTGGCCGCGGCAGCCGTGTGGCTCCGGCAGGACGCGCTGATCTACTTCCCGTCCGACACGGTGCCGTCGGCAGCCGACGTCGGGCTGCCCGAGGCGGAGCCGCTGACCGTACGGACCACCGACGAGCTCGACCTGGACGCCTGGTACGTGCCGGCCGAGGGCGACCCGGTCGGCGCGGTGCTCGTGCTCCACGGCAATGCCGGCGACCGCGCCGACCGTGCGCCGCTCGCCATCGCGTTGCGTGAGCGCGGGCTCGCCTCGCTGCTGCTGGACTACCGCGGCTTCGGCGGGAACCCCGGCACACCGTCGCAGCAGGGCCTGCTGAACGACGCCGAAGCGGCCGCCGTTGCGCTCGAGCGCCACAGCGGCCTCGATCGGGACCGGCTCGTGTACTTCGGCGAGTCGCTGGGGTCCGCGCCCGCCGCCTGGCTCGCCTCCCGTCGCCCACCGGCAGCCGTGGTGCTGCGCTCGCCGTTCCCGAACCTGACCGAGATCGGCCGCCGGAGGTTCCCCTGGCTGCCGGTCGAGTGGCTGCTCCGTGACCAGTACCCGCTCGCGTCGTGGATCGTCGACTACGAGGGACCGCTGTTGGTGATCGCGGGCGAGCGGGACCGACTCATCCTCGTGTCTGACAGCCAGCGGGTGGTCAATGCCGCCGGCGGGGCAGCGCGGCTGCTCGTGGTGCCCGACGCGGGCCACAACGATCTGGAGCTGCTGGCCGGTGCGACGGTGCTCGATGGCATCACCGCGTTCCTGCGCGACGATGCCGGCCTGCCGGTCCGTGACGCCCCGGCCTCCTGATCGGGGCGGGTCACAGCGCAGGTGCTCACAGCCTGCCCCGGGCCGGAGCACGCGTCGCCGCACCCGGCCAGGTCAGGTGGCGGGCTGCGGTGCGGGGGCGGCGCCCGGTTGCTCGTCCGCCGCGTCGCGGACCTGTTCGACGTTTGCGTGCGCGAGCTCGATCGCCCGCACGATCTCCTCGAGGATGCGGATCTGCGGGGCGTCGTCGTCGTTGCGCTCGCGCTGCTCCTCGAGCTGCGACACCACGCCGTCGCGCAGGTCGTCGAGCGCCTCGAGCACCGATGCGGTCGTGGCGACGTCACCGTGTCCGGGCGCGACGATCAGCGCATGGCTCATCTGCAGCTTGACGAGCTCGGTCCGCGCCTGCGCGAGGTCGAGCGCGAGCAGGCGCCGGACACGGTCGTTGCCGTCCCCGTCGCCCTCGGTGTCCTCGGTGAGGTCGCCACGCCGGTCGGTGAGCCACAGCCCACCGGCCATGGTCACGTCTACGGCCGACAACGATCCGCCGGCCAGCAGCGCCAGGTGGTGCTCGCTGCCGAGGACGTCGTCCGGAATCGCGTCGCCGACGGATCCCGGTGGAGGCGGCAGCACGAGCTCTCCGGTCGACAGCGCCGGGATGCTCTTGACCCTGTGATCGGGCCGGCGCCACCGTGACGGACGGTAGGCGGTGAGCGCCTCGTTCCAGACCTCCCAGAGGCGCGCGGTGTCCACCTCGTCGAGCGCGAGGGCCTCGGCGAGCAGGCGGATCGCCTCGTCGGCGTCGTCGACCGCGACCTTGAGCTCGTAGGGTGCGAACGCGTCGCTCATCAGGACGTCGACCAGGAGCGCACGACGGTGGCCGGGGGTCCACGACGAGGTCACGTCGGCGAAGGTGTCGAGGAGCTGGCGGACCGATGGGCCGCTGCCTCCGTACCCCTGGAACTGGTTGAGGTCGTCGGGGAAGGCGGTGCGCAGCACGTCCCACTTGTCGTGCACCACGGACTGCTTGCGCTCGCGCCTGCGTTCGTCGGCTTCCTTGTCCGTCAGCTGTATCGCCATCAGCAGCGTCGCCAGACCGAGGCCGAGCCGATGGGCATGATCATCGGCGGGTCGCATCGCTCCTCCTGCGCACGGGCACCGCTCGAAGGTGCCAATTGGATGGCACCTTGCATGCCCATACTGCGCGCGATCTGCACCGTCGGCAGCGATGATGTCGCGTGAGTGAGCACGATGTTACTGTTGGCCATGTCGTCGATGCGAATAGTAGTATCTCGGCTACGTCACGTAGGTCTCCTCTCCCGCCAGCGTCGCCACGCTGCCTCCGTCGGGCCAACCGTTGCGGCGTCGGGATCGACGACGATGATGTCGGCGATGTGGTCGGCGGTCGGCACGTGTCCGCCGACCGCCGCGGCGGCCAGCCGGGCCGCGCCCACCACGGACACGTGCGCGATGGCGCGCACGTGCAGCGGGCGGGCCAGTGTCGTCGCGAGGAGGGACCGCCATCTGGGATCGTCGGTGCCACCGCCGACGAGGTGGACCGTGTCGATCGCGATGCCCTCATCGATCAGTGCCTCGAGCCCGTCACGCAGGGCGAACGCGACGCCCTCCAGCGCCGCCCGCAGCAGGGCCGCACGCCCGTGCCGCAGCGCCAGGCCCTGCCAGGCCGCCCGGACGTGCGGGTCGAGCACCGGGGTCCGCTCACCAGTGAGGTAGCCGTGGAACGTCACGCCGTCCGCACCGGGTGCGACGTCGTCCAGCGCGCCGTGGACCTCGGCCCAGTCCGCGTGCAGGACGTCGCGGACCCACTCGAGCGCGAGGCCCGCGTTCTGGATCGCGGCCATCGCATACCAGCCGGAGGCGGTGGCCCGGCGGTAGCGGTGGGTCACCGGCGTGTCCGACAGCGTGGGGTCCGACAGCGGCACGATGACCTGGCCGCCGGTTCCGACCGACACCTGCGCCCCGCCGGCGGCGAGGCCGCTGCCGTGCAGCGCGGCGGCCGTGTCCGCGGCGCCCGCAGCGACCGGCGTGCCCACCGGCAGTCCGAGCAGGTCACCGCCATCGGCGGTGAGCGTCCCGGCCATCGACTCCGACGCGACCACCGGTGGCAGCCATCCCGCGGGGATGTCGAGCAGGTCGAGGACAGCGGACGACCACGTGTCGGCCGACACGTCCCACAGCAGGGTCGCGGACGCGTCGGACGGCTCGGTCGCCGGGGCGCCGGTCAGTGCCAGTCGCAGCCAGTCCTTCGGTGACACCGCCCAGCGGATCCGTCGACGCAGGCCCGGGTCGCCCTCGATCGCCGTGGCCACCAGCGGGCCGAACATGCCGGGCGCCGGAGGGTTCCCCAGGTTCCGCCGCACGGCGAATGGCAGGTTGGCGTACCGGGCGCACGCCGCCGTCGCTCGCGTGTCGGTCCACAGCAGGGCCGGGCGCACCGGAGTACCGTCCGCAGCGGTGCACACCACCCCGTGCATCTGACCGGACAGGCCGACCGCTTCGATGCGACCCGCTCCGGCCCCGGCGAGTGCGTCGCCGACAGCGGTGACGACCGACGACAACCAGACGGAGGGGGCGATCTCGGCCGCCCCCGGAGCCGGCTGCTCGACACGGTGCGGCGCCGTGCCGAGGCCCCGGATCTCGCCGCGCTCGTCGACGACCGCGGCCTTCGTCGATCCGGTCCCGAGGTCGATGCCGAGCACCCGCATGACGACGCCGGGACGTGGACGACGCGGGCGCTACTCGATGAAGCCCTCCTCCTGCAGGTACTGGGCCGCGGCATCCTCTGGGAACTCGCCGTCCACGTCGACCAGAGCGTTGAGCTCGGTCATGCGTGCCTCGTCCAGCGGCGGCGTGATCGTCTCGATGACCGCAGCGAGGTCCTGGTTCTCCTCGTAGACGTCGTTGGCGATCTGCACCGCCGACAGGTAGCTGATGAACGTGTTCTCGTTGTCCTCCATCAACGCAAGGTCCAGTGACTGGATGCGGCCGTCGGTGGTGAACACCTCACCGAAGTTGCACGGCTGGCCGTCGGCGGTCGACTGGTAGATGACGGCGAACTCCTGCTCGGTCAGCTGGTTGTCCGGCCAGTCGACGTCGAAGTTCTCCTCGAACCGTACGAGGCCGTCGTCGCGTGTCGCGAACGTGCTGTCCAGGCACAGCGTGGCCGGGTCGGGGTTCTGCTCGATGAAGTCGGCGACGTCCTGCAGGGTGCTCAGCCCGTTCTCGTCGGCGAACGCCCGACGGGTCGCGATGCCGTAGGTGTCGTCGAACGGCGCCGGCTCCGTCCAGAAGATGTCGTTCTTCTCGAGGTCCTCTTCCTTGACCGCCTCGAACTGCTCCATCGGATCGTCGATGGGCTGGTCGTGGCCCAGGTAGTTGATGTACGCGGTCCCCGTGTACTCCCACGCGGCGTCGAGCTCACCGGCCAGCAGCGCCTCGCGCGCGCCCGCAGGGCTCGGCAGGTTCTCGGTCAGGTCGACCGTCGCGCCGGCGGCCTCCCAGGCCTGCTTGGCGAGCTGGCCCAGGATCAGTTGCTCGGTGAAGTCCTTCGAGCCCAGCCGGACGCTGACGCCTGACAGGTCGTAGGCCTCGCTGATCAGCTGGCCACCGCCCTCTGAACCTCCGGCTGCGCCCTCGCTCCCGCCGGACTCGTCGCTGCCGGCGTCGCCGCCACCGCAGGCGGCGAGCCCGAGAACGAGTACCAACGTCAGCGCCAGCCGGCGGGCCATGGTCAGTGAGCGGTGCATGTCAGTTCCTCCCGGTCGGTGCACGCGATGCGCGCATGTGAGCTACAGGCCCTTGGGGCGCAGCTGGTCCTCGGCGATGCCAGCGAGCCAGTCGGCCAGGATCGCCATGACCGCCGCCCCCAGCGCCCCCACGGCGACCGCCAGCTGGCGGCCCTGCGTCTGGCCGGCGGTGATGAACCGGCCGAAGGTGCCCGCCCCGATGAACGCACCGAGCACGCTCGTTGCCACGGTCAGCACCAGCGCGGTCCGCACGCCGGTCAGGAGGATCGGCACGGACAGGGGCAGCTCGACACGGAACAGCGTCGCGGCCTTGCCCATGCCCATGCCGCGCGCGGCCTTGATGACGCCCGGGTCGACCTGCTGGAGGCCGACCATCGTGCCTCGCAGCACCGGCAGGAGGGCGTACGCCGTCATGCCGATGATCGTGGCGCGGGCACCGTTGCGGATGAGCCAGATGTAGATGCCGAACAACAGCCCGATCGCGGGGAAGCCCTGCCCGATGTTGGCGACCGCGATGATGTACGGCGTGATCCTGCGCGCCCACGGTCGCGTCAAAGCGATGCCGACCGGCACGGCGATGACCAGCGTGAGCAGTGTCGCCCACAGCGAGATCGAGATCTGCTCCTCCGCGGCGCGGACGACGTTGGGCCAGCTGATGATCCGCTGCTCGATCGAGTCGAGCTCGTGGCTGCCCAGGTACAGGTACATCGCAAGGCACGCGATCCCCAAGAAGACCGGTACGCCAACGTACCGCGCGAGCCGCAGCGACCTACGTGAATCCTCGCCCGCGGCCACGCTCATGAGCTGTCCCCGTCGACGGCGCTGCGGAAGGCGCTCATGTGCCCTCCGGTGCCGTCGCGCCGTCCGCCTCGAGCGCCGCTGCGCGCATATCGCGGATGGCGGCGGTGATCGCTTCCAGGTCCACCGTGCCGGCGTAGGCGCCATCGCGGTCGACGACCACGGCGACGCCGTTCGCGCTCAGCAGCATCTCCTGCAACGCTTCGTTGAGCGAGGCGCGCTCGTCGACGGTCGCCTGGACGGGCGTGCCCGTGGTCCGCAGATCCCGGTGCTGGTCGAGGTCGTGCGCGCTGACCCACCGTTCGGGCCGGCGGCGGTCGTCGAGCAGCAGGAGGTGTGCCTGGCCGGCGTCGCGGAGCCGCTCGCGGGCCTGCTGTGTCGTCGTGTCGGCGCCGATGGTCGGCCACTCGTCGACCGCGACGCCGGTCTCGTCGATCCTGGTCAGGTTCAGACGTTTGAGCAGGATCCCGGAGCCGAGGAACTCCTCGACGAACTCGTTCGCGGGGTCCGACAGGATGGTCTCGGGTGTGTCGTACTGCGCGATGCGTGAGCCCTCGCGCAGGATCGCAATGCGGTCACCCATCTTGATCGCCTCGTCGATGTCGTGGGTGACGAACACGATGGTCTTGCGGATGTCCTCCTGGATGCGCAGGAACTCGTTCTGAAGCCGCTCGCGCGTGATCGGGTCGGTCGCACCGAACGGCTCGTCCATCAGCATGACCGGCGGATCGGCGGCCATGGCGCGCGCGACGCCGACGCGCTGGCGCTGCCCGCCGGACATCTCCTTGGGGTAGCGGTCGCGATAGGTGGCGGGATCCAGACCCACGAGCTCGAGCAACTCGTCGACCCGCTCGTCGATCTGCCGGCTGTCCCAGTCCAGCATCCTCGGCACCGTCGCAACGTTCTGGGCGATGGTCTGGTGCGGGAACAGGCCGATCTGCTGGATCACGTAGCCCATCCGCCGCCGCAGGTGGTCGGCGTTGACGTGGGTGACGTCCTCGCCCTCCAGGAAGATCCGCCCGGACGTCGGTTCGATCAGCCGGTTGATCATCTCGAGCGTCGTGGTCTTGCCGCAGCCGGACGGCCCGACCAGGATCACGATCTCGCCCTCCGGCACATCGAGGTCGAAGCTGTCCACAGCGGGGGTTTCCTGCCCGGGGTAGCGCTTGGTCAGCTGGTCGAGCCGGATCATCGGCTCACGGCGCGCGCTGTCGCTGCTTGAGGTCATGGCTGTGACCTACCGCTGTCGCTGCTTGAGGTCATGGCTGCAGCCCCCGTGGTGTCGTGAGGCGGCCAAGGAGCGCGAGCAGAGCGTCGAGCAGGAGCGCAACGAAGATGATCGCGACCGTTCCGATCACGATCTCGGGCAGTGCGCGGGCCGTGCCCACCGAGCTGATGGCGCTGAAGATCAGCTCACCGAGGCCCGGTCCGGCGACGTAAGCCCCGATTGCGGCGATACCCACGATCAGCACGGTCGCGACGCGAAGGCCCGAGAGGATGACGGGGTACGCCAGTGGCAGCTCGACCCGGAGCAGCAGCTGCGACCGTGACATGCCCATGCCGGTCGCCGCCCGCACGATCGCGGGGTCGACCTCGCGCAGGCCGGTGATCGTGTTGCGTACGATCGGCAGCAGGGCGTAGATGACCAGGACGGTGATCGCCGCTGTCCAGCCGAGGCCGACTATCACGATCAGCGCACCGAAGTATGCCAGTGCCGGAATCGTGAACAGGGTGTTGGTCGTGACCAGCAGCACCGTCACAGCCCGGTCGTTGCGGTATACCAGCACACCGAGCGTCACACCGATGACCATCGCGATGCCCACAGCGATCGCCACCGCAATGAGGTGTTCGAGCGTCAACTCGAGCACGACGTCCCATCGCCGTGCGAGGTAGTCCGTGACGCTCATCGGTGCGCGCTGTGCACGAGGTGTCCTTCTTCGGAACGGGACCGGTCACGCCAGCCCATTCCGGCGCACCGCCCCTTGCCGGTCCTCCTACAGGATGAGTATACGGGACATGTCGCGATCAGACCGTGCGGCCGCTCGTCGAGCCGCGGCGGCGTCCGCGTCGGGCAACAGCGGCATTTCAGTACAGGAAACAGAGCTTCCTGCAAGGAAACTGCGTGTGCTATGGTGCGGTATGGCTGCGCACCCCAACATCCTGCTCGTGATGGCCGACCAGCTGGCCGCCCCCTTCCTTCCCATCTACGGACACCCCGTCGTCCAGGCACCCGCCGTCGAGCGCCTCGCCGGTGACGGCGTGGTGTTCACTTCGGCCTACGCCACGAGCCCGCTGTGCGCTCCGGCGAGGTTCGCGATGCTCAGTGGGCAACGCAACAGCCGCATCGGTGCGTACGACAACGCGTCAGAGTTGCCGGCGGCGGTGCCGACTGTTGCCCACCACCTGCGGGCCCTCGGCTACCGGACGACGCTGTGTGGCAAGATGCACTTCGTCGGCCCCGACCAGCTGCACGGGTTCGAGCGCCGCCTGACGACGGACATCTATCCATCGGACTTCGGGTGGACGCCCGACTGGGACGATCCCGAAGGCCGGTTCGGCTGGTGGTTCCACAACGCCGACAGCGTGGTCAACGCCGGTGTCGCCGAGGCCACCAACCAACTCGACTTCGACGACGAGGTGGGGTTCCTCGCGGTCCGCGAGCTGCGCGACGCCGCTCGCAGCGCCGACGACCGACCCTGGTTCCTGACGGTGTCGTTCACCCACCCCCATGATCCCTACGTCATGCGGCAGCGCTACTGGGACCGGTATGACCATGACAGCGTGGACATGCCGCGGGTGTCGGCTGGGGACGTCGACCCCGACCCGCACAGCCGCCGGCTGCGCCACGTGTCGGCGCTGGACGCCGCTGAGCTGACCGACGCCATGGTCCGCAACGCCCGCCACGCCTACTACGCCGCGATCTCGTACATCGACGATTGGCTGGGCCTGCTGCGCGCCACGCTGGAGGCGTTCGGCATGGCCGACGACACCGTCGTGATGTTCACGGCGGACCACGGCGACCAGCTCGGTGAGCGCGGGCTCTGGTACAAGATGTGCTTCTTCGAGCATGCCGCGCGGATCCCCCTCGTCGTCCGTGTCCCTGGCGGGGCGCGAGGTGTCGCCGTCGACGACCACGTCTCGCTCCTTGACGTGCTGCCGACGTTGGTGGACCTGGCTGGTGGTGACGTGAGGTCGGACCTCGGACACATCGTGGACGGCGCGAGCCTGGTCCCGCAGCTGCACGGCGACCGCGACGCCGACCGTACGGTGCTCGGCGAGTACCTGGGCGAGGGGGCGATCGCCCCGGTGCTCATGATCCGCCGCGGGCGCTGGAAGTACGTGTGGTCCGCTCCGGACGGCCCTCAGCTGTTCGACCTGGCGTCGGACCCAGACGAACGGCGCAACGTCGCGCACGACCCGGAGCGCACGGACGTCGCTGCAGCGTTCCGCGCCGAGATCGACCTGCACTGGGACCACGAGCGGATCCACCGCGAGGTCCTAGCGAGCCAGCGCGCCCGCAGGGTCGTCGACCGGGCGCTGCGCAGCGGCCAATACGTCGCGTGGGACCACGTACCGGTCCCCGACAGCGCCAACCAGTACATGCGCAATCACCTGGACCTGAACACGCTGGAGCTCGCCCGTCGGCTGCCCCGTCCTCAGGTCGCCTCGCCCCGACCGGCGGTGGCGGCACAGGCCGCGGCGAACGGTCAGGTCGCCGCGGCCAGCTGGTCGCGCACGTTGCCGTAGCCCTTGATCGACAGGAACTGGATCGGCAGGCGCATCAGCTGGGTGGCACCGTGTGACACGTCGCCCTGGAACTGCAGGATGTCACCGGCCTCCAGCACGAAGCGGCTGCGCCCGCAGCCGTACTCCATGGCCCCGTAGATCATGTAGAGCAACTCTGATCCGCCGTGTTGATACAGCGGGAAGTGCTCGACCGGCTCGGTGAACGTGATCAGCACGGGCTCCATGCGCTGGTGCTGGCCGCGCAACATTCCCAGCGACGTGTAGTCGGCACCCGGACGCGGGCGGTCATGGGTGAGCCGCAGACCCTGGCCGGACTTGACGAACACGACCTCGTGCTCCTCGTCGAGGCCGCGGAAGAACGCCGTGATCGGCACGCTCAGCGCAACAGAGAGCCGCGCGAGCGTCGACAGGCTCGCCGATGCCCGGTTGTTCTCCACCTTCGAGAGCATGGCCTTGGACATGCCGATCCGGTCGGCGAGGTCGGCAACGGTCAGATTGAGCGAGTTGCGGAACTCCCGCACCCGATCACCGACCACCTCGCCGAGGTCGTTGACGAGGTCCTCGAGGTCGTGCTCGTCCACTCGTGTCGCCTCGGCGTCGGCGAGCACAGCGCGTAGGTACGGGTCGGCGTTGTCGGCGGCAGTCACCGGCGTTGGCCTGTCGCTTCGCGGTCTGAGGCCATTGACTTCGATGCTACCGACGCGACGTTCCTTGACACATCGAGGATCCATGTCGCACCGTCGTGCCACACCACACACCCGGATGTCTGGAACGAACATCATGCCCGCCCGCCGTCGCGTCGATCGGCGCGTCTTCCTGTCGCAGGCCGGCCGCATGGGCCTGGGACTCATGCTGTCGACGTCGGTGGTGGCGTGCGCGACCGATGCCGCCGACGAGGTGGGCGGTCAGGCGCCATCCTCCACGCCACCGCCGCCACCCGAAGCCTCCTCACCCGTGGCGTCGCCGCAGGCGTCCGCTCCGTCGGACCGGGCGACGCCCGCCGCCCTCGACTGGAAGCGCATCGACTTCGGCTTCGTGTCAGCGTACCTGCTGGTCGACAACACCCAGGTTGTCGTCGTCGACAGCGGCGTCGAGGGCAGCGAGGCCGACATCGAGGAGGCGCTGACCGACCTCGGAATGGGCTGGTACGCGGTCGAGCACGTCATCTTCACCCACAAGCACCCTGACCACATCGGCAGCGCCGCGGCGATCCTCGAGGCGACCGATGCCGACGCGCACGCCGGCGAGGGGGACCACGTCTCGATCGTCGGGCCGCGACCGGTGTCACCGGTCACCGACGGCCAGGACATCTTCGGGCTGCAGATCATCACGACGCCGGGCCACACGCCGGGCCACATCAGCGTGCTCGACCCCGGCGGCGGCGTGCTCGTCGTCGGTGACGCGTTGGTGGGCCCTGGTGACGGTGGTGGCGTCGCCGGTCCCGACGCCGCCTACACGCAGGACATGGACACGGCGCACGAGTCGGTGCGCAAACTCGCCGGCTACCGGTTCGACACCCTGTTGTTCGGCCACGGCGAGCCGGTCGAGCAGGACGCCGCGGGGCTGGTCAGGGAGCTCGCCGCGCAGCTGTAGGTCGTGCCGCCGCCTCGGCGTGGTCATGGGCCGGTGTCGCCGTCGGTGACGTCGTGCGGCCCGAACCTGGCGACCATTGCCGCGGCGCCCAGCGCGACGACGGTCCCCACGACGAACGCGGTCCTGAAGCCCGTGACGACGCGGCACGCGCCACCTCCGCCACCTGCCGGCCGAGCTCGGGGTCCTCGATGCCGCCGGCGACCTCCAGCGCGGCGCCGACGGAACGCGGCGCCGCCGAAGACCGTCAGACCGACCTGCAGGGTGCCCTTGCGTCCATACCGGTCGCCGAGCGCGCCCGCCGGCAGCAGGATGGCCGCGAACGTGATCGCGTAGGCGTCGACGATCCACTGCAGTTGGGTCTGCGTCGCGCCGAGCTCCCGCACGATGGTCGGCAGTGCCACGTTCAACGACGAGTTGCCCGCGACGATGAGCACCAGCGACAGGCACAGGACCCCGAGGATGCGCCACCGGTGTTCGTGGATCTCGCCCTGGCTGATCGGCGGCTGGATGCGCGGCAGGGCTCGGGTCATGGGTGCCTCGGGGGGTGTAGCGTGGAAACGAGACGCTCCCGTATCGTAGCGTTCCGAGACGCTGACGTCTCATAGTTGGGAAGCACGCCATGGAGACCGAGGAGGCGCCGACCGACCCGCGGGTCGTTCGCTCACGCGACAAGGTGCTGACCGCCGTCCGCGAGCAGCTGGCGGCGCGCGGCTACGACGGCCTGACCATCGAGGGCGTCGCCGATCGCGCCGGAGTCGGCAAGGCGACCATCTACCGGCATTGGGACTCGAAGGCGCAGCTGGTCGTCGACGCTGCCAGCCACCTGCGCGCCGCGGAGGCCCCGCCGCGCGAGGGCACCGTCGTCGAGCGGACCACACGGCTCTACGAGTCGCTCGCGTGGCGGCTGTGGGATCCCTCCTGGTCCCGCCACCTGCCGAGCCTGCTGGACGCCGCGGGCCGCGACCCGCAGGTCGCGATGCTGTTCACGGCGTTCATCGACGGCCGACGTGCGCCGACGGCCGACGTCATCCGTGACGGCGTCGCGCGCGGCGAACTGCCGGAGGCGACCGACGTCGACGCGACGATCGACCAGATCGCCGGCCCGTTGTTCTATCGCCGCTACTTCAGCGACCGGGGCGTCGCGGACGGCGAGGTCGCGGATCTGGTCCGCCGTGTGCTGGCGGACCCCCCGCTGCGGCGCTGAGCGCTCCTGAGGACCGCGCGGCAGGCGATCAGGCCCGACGCTCGCGATGCGGCGCCCGAGAGCACGAGCACGCCCATCACGTCGTGAATCACGCCGGAGCCTCCGCCTCCGGGGCCGCGCCGCCCATCCGACCGAGCAGCGTGTGCAGCACGAATGCGGCGGTCGCCGAGCCGGCACCCACCCACAGCGCCGCGCCGAAGTCCCCACCGTCGCCCAGCCACGCGCCGAGCTGTGGGCCGAGCAGTCCGGCGACGCCCCATCCGGTGAACACCCGCCCGTAGTTTGCGCCGAAGTGGTCCGTGCCGAACAGGTCGGCGGTCAGCGCCGGTATCAACGACGATTGCGTGCCGTACCCGACGCCGACGAGCACCATCAGCACGAGCACGGGTGCCGTCGCGGCAGCCAGCGACAGCATGACGCAGGCCACGGCCAGGCCGGCCGTGGCGGTGCGCAGGCCCGGCAGGCGGCCGATGCGGTCCGACAGCCAGCCGCCGCCGGCCCGACCCGTGAGGTTGCCCGCGCCCAGCACGGCGACCGCAGCACTGACCGCGGCCGCGCTCAAGCCGCCGGCGTCGGCGATCGACGCGGCGTGAGCGACGACGAGCAGGGCGGGCAGCGTGCCGAGCAGGAAGGCCAGCCACAGCGTGAACCCACGGGGCCGCAGCAGCAGCGGCCGGTTGCCCACCCCGGGGGGCAGACCGGGGTCCTCATCGTCGCGGTCGTCCACGCCGCGCCCGAGCAGCAGCCCGCCGGCGACGAGCGCGACGCCGATCCCCGTGGCGAGCACCAGGAACGTCGCGCGCCAGTCCCACCGGGTGAGGACGGCCGTGATCACGGGCGACGCGACCAGCGGACCGGCGGCGTAGGCGCCGACCACGATGCCGAGCGCGAAGCCGCGCCGCTCGCCGAAGCTCTTGCCCGCCACCGCGACGGCGGCCGCGTATCCCAGGCCGTTGGCGATGCCGAACAGCACGCCGTATCCGACGACGACCCAGACCAGCGACGCGGCCCGCGCCGCGATCACCAGGCCGACGGCGCCGGCCACCGCGGCACTCAGCACGATCCTCCCGGGGGGCCAGCGGTCGACCACCCGGCCGCCTGCCAGCACGACCGTGGCGAACACGACCACCGCCACCGAGAACACCGACGAGACGGCTGCGGCGGAGCGGCCGAACGTGCCCGCCAAGGGGCCGACGAACAGGCTCCACGAGAACAGCGAGCCCAGGCACAGGTTGACCAGCGCACCGCCGGCGAGCAGGCGTGCGCCACCGAGGGGGGCATCCGACATCCCTTCCACGCTAGGGCCTGGCCCGCCGGGTCGGGCACACTGCGACGTGATCTGATCGACTGACGCGGTGGGACAGTGTGGCGACGGAGGTGCGGCTGCCGACCCGGGCGCTGATCGTGCTCGTCGGCCCGTCAGGTGCCGGCAAGTCCGACTGGGCGGCGCGGCACTTCGACGGCGGTCAGATCGTGTCCAGCGATGCACTGCGCAGCCTGGTGGGGGAGGGGCCGCACGACCAGCGGGCGGGCAACGACGCGTTCGCCCTGCTCGACGACGTGGTGAACCGCCGGTTGCGGCGCGGCCTGCTGACCGTCGTCGACTCTCTCGCGCTCGACGGCACCCGCCGCCGTGGCTACGTGGAGGCGGCGCGCCGCCACGGCGTGCCGTGCTACGCCGTCGCGTTCGACGTCGACGCTGCGACCTGCCGGCAGCGCAACCGGCGCCGCGACGGACCGGTGCCGTCGAGCGTCCTGAGCGGCCAGCTGCGCGCTTGGCCGCAGGTGCGTGACGGGCTGGCGGACGAGGGCTTCGACGGCGTGCTGGCACCGGGTGACGTCGCGCTCGTACCGGAGGCGCTCCTGGCCGCGCCCGCGGCCGCTGCACGCCAGCGACAGGAGGCGATGCCGATGCGGTTCGGACTGCAGATCTCGGCGTTCCAGTGGCCGGACCGACCCCACGGCTCGGCGCACCGGCTGGCAGCCATCGCACGCGCCGCGGAGGAGGCCGGGTTCTCGAGCGTGTGGGTCATGGACCACATGATCCAGGTCCCGCAGGTGGGCCGGGAGTGGGAGGACATGCTCGACAGCTACACCACGCTGGGCTACCTGGCCGCGGTGACGCGCACCTGCCGGCTCGGGGTGCTCGTCACGGCGGTCACGTTCCGCAACGTCTCGCACCTGGCCAAGATCGTCGCCACGCTCGACGTGCTGAGCGGTGGGCGGGCCGTGTGCGGGCTGGGTGCCGCGTGGTTCGCCCGCGAGCACGCGGCGTACGGCTGGACGCTGCCGCCCGTGCGCGAGCGCTTCGCGCTGCTGGAGGAGGCGCTGCAGCTGCTCCCACTGATGTGGGGCCCGGGCGCGCCGACCTTCGACGGCGAGCTCCTCGGCCGCCGCGAGGCCATCTGCTACCCGCGCCCGCTCCAGGAGCACGTGCCGATCCTCGTCGGAGGCGGCGGTGAGCACCGGACGCTGCGGCTGGTCGCGCAGCACGCCGACGCCTGCAACCTGATGGGCGAGCCCGACGTGGTACGGCGCAAGGCCGCCGTGCTCGCCGGCCACTGCCGCGACCTCGGACGCGACCCGTCCGAGGTCGAGGTCACCCACCTGTCGCCGGTGCTGGTCGGTCGCGGGCGTTCCGAGGTGGTGGAGCTCGTCGACGCCATCCGCGGACGATCGGCCACCCGCGCCGCCGCGACGGAGCGGCTGACGGCCGGCACCGTCGAGGAGCACACCGGCCGCTTCCGGCAGCTGGCCGAGGCGGGCGTCCAGACCGCGATCGTCAGCCTGGCCGACCTCGAGGACGCCGTCGCGATCGAGCGGTTCGCGCCGGTGATCGCCGCCTTCGAGCCCGACCTCTAGGCTCGGGCCGAGGCGACGACAGGGGTCATCGATGTACACCATGCCTGGGTCGATCACGGCGATCGACGTCGACACCGACCGGCTGCGGATGCACTGCCTGACCCGCGGGCACGACGACGGCACACCCGTCGTGCTGGTCCATGGCAACCTGTCGACCGCGCTGTTCTTCGACCAGCTCATGGACCGCGCGCCGGAGGGGCTGCGGCTCGTCGCGCCGGACATGCGCGGCTTCGGCGCGACGCAGCGCGCGCCGATCGACGCCACGCGAGGGCTGCGCGACTGGTCCGACGACCTCCATGCGCTGGTCCGGGCGCTCGACCTGGAACCGGCCGTCCACCTCATCGGTTGGTCAACCGGCG
This sequence comes from Euzebyales bacterium, assembly GCA_035461305.1. Lineage (NCBI taxonomy): Bacteria > Bacillati > Actinomycetota > Nitriliruptoria > Euzebyales > Euzebyales bacterium. The sequence goes on from DATHVN010000184.1 coordinate 17,822, forward strand.
GCGGCGCGGTCATGCAGTACGCGATCGACGACCCTGGTGGCGTCGCATCGCTGACCCTGGTCGACACCGTGTCGCCGTACGGCTACGGCGCGACGACGGACGCCGCCGGCACGCCCGCGTCGCCCGACTTCGCGGGCAGCGGCGCCGGCCTGGCCAACCCCGAGTTCGTCCGCCGCCTGTCCCAGGGTGACACGAGCGCCGACAGCCCGGTGTCACCGCGCAACGTCATGCGCGCGTTCTACTGGCACCCGGAGGTCACCATGGATCCCGCCCGCGAGGACGCGCTGGTCGCCGAGGTGCTCCTGTCGCACGTCGGCGACGACGGCTACCCGGGTGACGCGACGCCGTCGGACCACTGGCCCGGCGTCGCCCCCGGCACGAAGGGGATCCTCAACACGCTGTCAGGGCGCTACTTCGACACCAGCGGCATCGTCGACATCTCGCCGAAGCCACCGATCCTGTGGCTGCACGGCGACGGCGACCAGGTGGTCGGGGACCGGTCGATGTTCGACGCGGGCGCGCTCGGCGCCCTGGGGGTGCTGCCGGACTGGCCCGGTGACGATGTGCACCCGCCACAGCCCATGAAGGCGCAGATCCGGGCGGTGCTGGCCACCTACGCCGAGCGCGGCGGCGTCACGGTGGAGCACGAGGTCGCCGGCTCGAGCCACGGACCGTTCATCGACCACCTCGATGAGTGCGCCGACCGCATCTGGGGGTTCCTGGCCGGCGGGTGACCACCAGCCCGCTGACGCGATCGGGGGCCCGCCGTGGTGTGGCGGGCCCCGTTGACGTCACGTCAGCTCACGGGATGATGCGCTCGCGATCGGCCGGGTCCACCGGGTCGCTGTACTCGGCGGCCGTGATGGTGCCGAGCCCCGCGATGTAGTCGGCCAGCGACTGCTGGTACGAGATCCCCAGCGTGGTGAAGTCGTAGGCCTCGAACATGTCGTAGCCGTCGTTGCCGGCGGCGAGGAAGTCGATCGTCGCGATCGTCACGTCCTCGGTGGACACGAGCTGCCCGTTCTGCACGACGACCGTGCCGTCGTCCAGCGTCAGGTTCTCGACCCTGCTGCCCGCCGCGGCGGCCTCGTCGTACTCGACGGTCAGGCCGGCCCACTGCCCGAAGGAGCCGGCAGGATCCGGCAACCCGGCCAGCCCGTGCTCCACCGCGGCGACGAAGTCGGCCGACGACACCGTCAGCACCGAGACGAAGTTGCTGAACGGCGCGATGTCGAAGGTGTCGAGCAGTGTGATCTCACCAGGCCCGATGATCGAGTCGTTGCGGATGCCGCCGCCGTTCTGCAGCGCGACCTGCGGTTCGGGCACCCCGAACTCCGCCGCACGGGCCTGCGCAGCGGCCAGGTGCGCATCGGCCAGCAGGTTGCCGAGGTTCGTCTCGCGGGACCGCACGTCGTTGCGCACGCCGTTGAGCCCGATCTCGCTGGTCGCGATGACGGTCTCGGCCAGCTCCGCGACGTAGGCGGCGACCGGCTCCTCGACGTTGCGCAGGATGAACGGATCCTGTGGCAGGTCGCTCGTGACGGGCTCCAGCGCCCACGCGAAGCCGAGCACCTCACCCGCCCTGTCGAACTCCAGCTGCAGCCGCCCGACGTCGAAGTAGTCGCCGGGCACCGTCACGACCGGAACCGTGTCGCCGTCGAGGTCGGTCGCCGTCAGCGCGCGTGGCAGCCGCTCGCCGCCGCCACCACCGATCACCGCGTCGAGCCCGGACAGCTGCGAGGCCAGCTCCACCTCGTTGGTGATGTCCTGCAGGTGGCTCGACAACAGGATCTTGTCGACGCCCCTGGCCGTCAACGCGTCGATCTCGCGCTGGACCACGGTGACGAGGTCCTCGTCGATGATCACGTCGCCGGGGCTCGACACCTCGCGCAGCTCCGGGGTCGTGGCGCCGATGATGCCGATCCGCTCACCGCGCTCCCTGACCACGACGCTCGGCCGGATGCGGCCCTCGTCGACGAGTGCCTGCAGCGCCGGCTCCTTGGAGAAGTCGAGGTTGGCCGACAGGAAGACGTCGTCGTTGCCCTCGAAGCTGTTGATGAAGTTCGCGAGCACGTCGGGACCGAAGTCGAACTCGTGGTTGCCGATCGTGAACGCGTCGTAGTCGAGCGAGTCCAGCGCGATCGCGTCGTAGTAGGG